>CAXMSP010000171.1:0-18404 GCA_964196225.1 uncultured Gammaproteobacteria bacterium
TCTTCCATCCAGTTGTAATAGGTCTTGCTCCAGTTTTCCGGGATGAAACGAATGCGGCCTTCTTTTACGGCTTCGATGGAAGGCTTCGCGAGCGGCTCGGCTCGGACGAACCATTGATCGGTCAGGTAAGGCTCGATGACGACACCTGAGCGATCGCCATAAGGGCGCTTGTAAACATGGTCTTCGGCCTTGACCAGCAGTTCCGCGGCGTCGAGATCTTTGACAATTTTATCGCGGGCCTCGAAGCGATCCATGCCCTGGTAAGCCGGGGGCGCGTTTTCATTCATGATCGCATCGATCGTGAACAGGTTGATTATTTCCATTTCGTGACGCTGCCCAACCTCATAATCGTTGAAGTCATGCGCAGGTGTGATCTTGACGCAGCCGGTGCCAAACTCAGGATCCACGTAATCGTCGGTAATAATCGGGATAATACGGGGTGTTAGAGGTACCTGAACCTGGCGGCCGATAAAGTCCCGGTAAAGATCATCGTTCGGATTCACCGCCAGGGCCCCGTCCGCGAGTATTGTTTCCGGCCTGGTGGTGGCAATTTCAAGGTGTGTGACGCCGTTGACGGGATCACCGACCAGGGGATACCTGACATGGTAGAGAAATCCTTTCTCTTCCTCGTTGATGACTTCCAGATCAGAAATCGCGGTATGCAGCACCGGGTCCCAGTTCACCAGGCGCTTGCCCCGGTATATCAGGTCTTCTTCGTAAAGCTTGATAAAAACTTCCTGCACCGCGGCCGACAGTCCTTCATCCATGGTGAAGCGTTCGCGCGTCCAGTCGGGTGACGCGCCCATGCGTCGCAACTGGCGCGTAATTGTGCCACCGGACTCCGCTTTCCATTTCCAGACGCGATCGGTGAATGCGTCACGGCCCAGGTCATGCCGGGTCTTGCCTTCCTGGGCCAATTGCCGTTCGACCACCATTTGTGTCGCGATACCGGCATGATCCGTACCCGGTTGCCACAGGGTATTGTTGCCCTTCATACGGTGATAGCGGATCAGCGTGTCCATGATCGTGTCCTGGAACGCGTGACCCATATGCAGACTGCCGGTCACGTTCGGTGGCGGGATCACGATGCAGTATGGGTCACCGTCTCCGTCGGCAGCGAAGTAGCCCTGATCTTCCCAACGTTGGTACCAGGTTTCTTCTATTGAATGTGGATCGTAGGTTTTTTCCATCAACTCGGTGGCGCAAATCAAAGGGCGCGATTATACCGTGCCCCCTTTCGAAAATGCACTGTTTCTATATGCGTTCGGCCTTTGAGATAATTCCAGCATCCACACCCTGAAAGTAATCGGCATCTCGGGGGACAGTTCCGCAAAAGTGTAGCGAGGCATGGATGCCGCGGTCCGACGTTTCGAGCTTCAAGCCATTCCATGGATGGACCAACCGGCGCTTGCGCCGGTTGGGAGCGGCATTTGCGGAACTGTCCCCCGAGGTGCCCTGGGATACTCAAGGGTAATGGAATTTTTCTGACTACCGCTAATTGTTGAATTGATCAGGATTTGTCGAGGTGGCGCTGGATTGCGAGCCTGATTTCGTGCCAGGCGAGTTCCATGTGCTCATCGAGGATTCGGTGAATGGCTTGCTCGAGTGCCGGGTTATCTGCGAGCGGGTCAAAGGCTTCCGCTTCAGCAGCGGCTACTTCGATTTCGGAATCCACATTGAATGGTTCTGCGACTCCGTTATCCATGCTTTCGTCCAGGCCCAGATCGGACATCTTGATCTCGATACCCTTTTCAACCAGGTCGGTCAGAATCGGAATGTCGTTTTGATCGCTCATAGGTTAATGTGGTTGAGCGGGTAACCGCGCTCCTTGTAGTAACTGTAGTGCTCACGTGCCTGCGTCTTGTTTTCCTCGGTCACCAGTTCAATAACGCGCTCAAATTGAGCAAAGTAGGCCGGCACCAAGGCAGATAAATTGATAAGCAGTTGGCGCTCTCCGCCCGGGTCGGGATTGTCATGGATCAGAATGGGTGTGACGAGACCATCTGTTTCCTCCCTATCGTGAGGTAGAAAACTTTCGTCAGAGTAGGTCCAGAGTCTTTTATCGAGATGTTCGCTTTGTTGCTGGCTATGCGTCAGTAACAGCGTGAGCTGCTTGTTTTCATAAGCTTTCTGGCACAACTGGCAAACCACCTGGTCGTAGCGACTGCGCTCGGGATTTAACTGGTAAAAATCAATCCGTGTCATTACTTGACCTGGTTGAGTATGTACTGGGTGAGCAGCGGGACAGGACGACCGGTAGAACCTTTCTCTTCTCCCGATTTCCATGCGGTCCCCGCGATATCCAGATGCGCCCATTTGTAATCCCGGGTAAAGCGTGACAGGAAACAGGCCGCGGTTATGGTGCCGGCATCGCGACCGCCGATATTGGCCATATCGGCAAAATTACTTTTAAGCTGGTCCTGGTATTCGTCCCACAGCGGCAGTTCCCAGACTTTATCTTCGATTTGTTGTCCGCTCTTTATCAGACCGTCGATCAATGCACGATTATTACCGAGCACCGCCGAGGGTACCTTGCCGAGTGCAATTATGGCGGCACCGGTTAAGGTGGCAATATCGATAACACAACGGGGCTTGAATTTGCCTGCATAGGTCAGGGCGTCACAAAGAATCAGGCGTCCCTCGGCATCGGTATTGAGTATCTCGATGGTTTGTCCTGACATGCTGGTGACGATATCGCCCGGCTTGGTGGCGAGCCCATCGGGCATGTTTTCGGTGGCAGGGATAATTCCGACCACGTTTATCGGCAACTGCATTTGTGTGACTGCCTTTAGTATTCCGATTACCGACGCCGCACCGCACATATCAAATTTCATTTCATCCATCGCGGCACCGGGCTTTAGCGATATCCCGCCGGTATCGAAAGTAACGCCTTTACCCACCAGTGCTATCGGCTGCTCTTTGGCTGCAGCACCGCGGTATTCCAGGGAAATCAATTTGGCCGGCTGCCGGCTACCGGCACTTACTGAGAGCAGTGATCCCATTTTCAGCCGCTTCATGTCAGCCTCATCAAGTACATTGACACGCAGTCGTTTCTCTCCTTTGGCTACCAGCCTGGCCTGCCTGGCTATATAGGTCGGAGTGCAGATGTTTGCCGGCAGGTTACCGAGGTCACGAGCGATACTCATGCCCGCGCTGATCGCCTGCGCCTCGCTGATCGCCTGCTTTGCCTTGCTTGCATCATTCCTCGGCAGATTATGGTTAAGCCTGCGCAAGCCCCTGCTTCTCGAGGTTTTGCCGCTTTTTAGCTGATCGAATTGATACTCGCTATTGTTCATAAGCAACGTCGCCTGTCGAATTTTCCAGACCAGGTCGCGTCCCTTTAAAGTAACGTCCCCAGGATAGAATTCAGCATCACGGGCACCGGAAGCAGATAGTGCGCTCACAATCGAACTGATCAACTTCGTAAAGTTGCGCTCATTCATGTCGCTTTCCTTGCCACAGCCAACCAGCAAGACCCTTTGAACCGGGATACCGGGAACATCGGGCAGCAGCAGCGTTTGTCCCAGTTTTCCTTCCATGTCGCCACGCTTGATGATCGAGGTCAGGAATCCCTTGCTGGCCTTGTCAACGTGCTGCCCGCTGCGGGATAGTTTTCGCGCCTGGGAAACAGTTATAATTTGACAGGCGCTACGCGCATTCTCAGGTGTATTGTGTTTAAGACCGAATTCCATGACTTTCCTGGTGTTGGTAGCTTTAATTACGCGATAAGATACGTGAAGTGCTAAAAAAAACCAGTCGTATGTATAAAAATTCTGTGATTATTCAGCGTAGTTTAAGTAACCGGCAAGCAGACTGATACAGGTTTAATGAATCGGATCTCTATTCAGCAATGAATAACATCATAACCGCTTACCTGTCGCGGGAAATTATTAAAACCAGCGCCGCCACGATGCTGGTTTTGTATATTATTTTGATGAGTAATGCCCTGGGCAGGGTTTTGGCTGATATTGCTGATGGCGACACCCCCCAGCAGGCGTTGTGGCCAGTCATGTTGAGCCAGTCAGTCAACATGTTGGCTTTGTTGCTGCCGATCAGTTTTTTCCTGGGTATTATTTTTACCTTTGGCCGCATGTATAAAGATCACGAAATCGTGGTAATGAACGCCTGTGGTATCGGATATCGCGATTTTTACAGGCCGGTTGCCATTATCCTGCTGCCACTACTCATTTTTAGCGGCTATGCCAGCCTGTCACTCAATGCAAACATGCAGAGTAGTGCGCGGGCGATTATTGACCAGGCAGAAAATCAGCACCAGTTTCATCAAATCAAAGCGGGACAATTTAACCAGAGCGAAAAAGGCGACACGGTATTTTTTATGGGGTCCTTGAGTGCCGACAAGCTTGAACTGCAGGAAGTAATAATCAGCCAAACCGATCGCGATGCGATGATTCTTGAGACTGCGAAGTCTGGCCGTCATCAACTGGATGAACAAAGCGGTGATTTATTTCTGGTTGTCGGGCCCGGTCAACGAGTCGAAGGCCTGGCCGGACAAAAAAACTTTAAGATAATCGACTATGACCAACATGGCATACTGGTTGAGAAGCAAAGCAAACCCATTGACACCCATGTTCACAGTATCGAGAAAACGATATCGGAACTCTGGTCCTCCAACCTAATTAGTGACAGGGTCGAACTGCAGTGGCGGATAGCCATTCCGGTGGTACTGACCGTTCTGGCATTGCTGGCAGTGCCGCTTTCCTATATTTCTCCGCGGCAGGGACGATTTGGAAAAGTGGGGTATGCCCTGGTGGTTTTTATCGCCTACCTTAATCTGCTGGTGATAACCCGCACTCAACTGGAAGCAGGAACGATACCTATGGTCGTTAATTTCTGGTGGGTGCACCTGTTGTTTATCGCGTTTACCTGTACGCTTTTATATCGGCGTAACAATGGAGCCCTGTTTCGGCAAAGCAAGCCAGCGTCATGATAATCAATCGCTATATCATTCGTACAATTCACCTGGGGACCTTTATGGCTTTGCTGGCCCTGGTCGGGCTGGGCCTGTTTTTCCTGTTCGTTAGCGAGCTTCGGAATCTCGGAGAGGGGACCTATGGCCTGACCCAGATTATTAAATTCGTGGTCTTGAGTTTGCCCGGTAAGGTGGTTGAGTTTATGCCCCTGGCAGTCCTGCTGGGCAGCATAATAAGTCTAGGCGCGCTGGCCAGTAATAGCGAGATTATCGCCATGCAGGCTTCCGGGGTTTCCCTGGCAAAATTAATCAGTCCGGTTATACAGGCGGCAGTGATACTGGCGGTGCTTAGTTTTTTACTCGCCGACTGGGTGGTACCTGATAGCGAGAGCTATGCACGCAGCGTTAAAAATCTTGCACTGGAAAAAACATCGGCTCTGCTGGTCAGGGAGGGTGTATGGACCAAAGACGAGTCGAGTGTATTGCATATCGGTCAACTTTTACCAAACGGAATCGCACGCGATATCGAAATTTTTGAGCTGGATGAGCAGGGAAAAATTTTATCGGCCCTCAAAGCAGAGCGAGCGATTCCTTTAACAGAGGGATGGGAATTACACCAGGTCGAAAAGACAATAATCAATGATAAAGAAATGATGACGGTTAGCTACGATCAAATGCTTTACGAAGGCAAGCTGTCGCTTCGATTGCTCGAAGTACTGATGATAGAGCCCAGGCAAATGTCCAGCAGTGATTTACGTGCCTATCTTAATTTTCTTGATGAGAACAAACTGGAAGGCAGGGTTGAGCGCATGATTTTCTGGCAGAAAATGTTCGCACCTTTAACGATCATAGTAATGTGTTTGCTGGCGCTTCCATTTGTGCTCGGATCTCAACGACAGGGCGATACGGGCCAGCGTCTGTTGATCGGGATACTATTGGGTTTGGCCTTTGCGGTGGTAGAGCAGTTGGTGATTCAACTGGGAACGCAGTTCGAAGGCAATGCACTGCTGATAGCTTTGTTACCAAACATCACGTTTCTAGGAATTGCTATTTACGTGCTCGCAAAGAAACAGTCACTTGGCTCTGGTAGAGGGTTATTTTTTAGACGAGCCCAGGCTTGAAACGTCGATAACCCTGGTCTGACTGAGTTTATCGTGCCAGGTATATGGTTTGAAAAATCGCCAAAAATAACCGAGGCCCAAACAGAGTATCGAAAGCAATGCAAATACAAGTCGCAGATAACTGGTGCCCCAACCAGGATTGCCACCAAACTCGGAGACAATACGAATCTTCCACACCCGCATGCCGAGGGTTTGTCCCGACTTGTGCCAGAACCACGCGTAAAACGAAAACAACATAAACAGCAGGTAAAGATTGAACAGCGGGCTTGATTCTATCGCTTCACCCTGGTTGAAGAACAACGCGATTGCAGTCGCAAAAAAAAGCACGGCAAAAATTAACAGGCTGTCATACAGCATGGCTGCAAACTGTTTGATCAAACTTGCCGGGGGACAGTCACGGTAATAACTCGTAGTCATAATTGAGATGGTTTTTTTAGTCGGTATACTAATTTTTAAATAAATTTTTTTGCACAAAAAATTTATTTAAAAATGCGTACAATTTTTTATCAACGCAACTATAATACACGACGTAACTCAGTGCGTAGCGTTCTCAATATATTGCAGACTAATTCTTGTATAGTTGCGAATGCTTTTTATATTCACATTCGTAAGTTAACGTGAGGAGATTGGACGATGGCGACAGCAAAGAAAGCAGCAAAGCCGAAACCAAAAGCTACTAAACCCGCAGTAAAGAAAAAAGCAAGCAAGCCTGCAGTAAAAAAGAAAGTAGTAAAAAGACCCGCCGCTAAAAAGAAAGTTGCGGCTAGGAAAGCAACCCGACCAGCAGCCAAGAAAAAAGCAACTCGGCCTGCAGTCAAAAAGAAAGCGGCCAGACCTGCAGCCAAGAAACGACCTGCAGCTAAAAAGAAGTCTTCAGCCAGTTCGGCCGCCAATGCCAAAGTAAAAGCATTGCAAAAGCAGATCCTGGGATTGAAGAATGAAGTTCGTGCCGCCAATAGACGCGCTGATGCCCTGGGTAAATTATCTGCAAAACGGGGTGCAGCCATCGCACGATTTGTCAGTGGATGGGATAGAAAAGCTAACTCGGCTGCTGCCAGGACGGCAAAACCCAGGAAGAAAAAGTAACGGATTTTCATGCTACTGACTGATCAAAAGGCACAGCTTGCTGTGCCTTTTTTTTGTCTGTGAAGAAATCGTCGCCTCAGCCTCACGATCCCGATATCGATCGCTTTATCGACAGTCTCTGGTCGCAAAAGGGTTTAGCCGATCTAACCTTACGTGCTTACCAGCAGGATTTACGCCAGTTCTCGCGCTGGTTGGTGAAGCGGCATCAAAAGCTTGTTAGTGCCGACCAGTCGAGTATCCAGAAATTTTTAGCAGAACGTTTTGATGGCGGTGCGTCAGCGCGCTCCAATGCTCGTTTATTGTCGACCCTGAAGCAGTACTATCGACATTTAATCAAGCTCGGCAAGCGTCAGGACAACCCCACGGCTTTGATCAGTGCGCCCAGGATTCATCGAACTCTGCCGCAGTCGCTCACCGAGAGCGATATCGAAAAGTTGTTGTCTGCTCCCGATCTGGAAACCGACTTTGGCATGCGAGATCGTTGCATGCTCGAACTCATGTACAGTTCCGGATTACGCGTCAGTGAATTGGTGGGCTTACAGATGAACCAGGTTAACACCAACCTGGGATTGGTGCGGCTGATCGGCAAAGGCAGTAAGGAACGTGTTATTCCTGTCGGTGAAGAGGCATTGCACTGGCTGGCAATGTATGTGAAGCAGTCACGTCCCGGTTTGCAACGCGAAAAAGTGCCCAATGATGCACTTTTTTTGTCGAGTCGCGGTACCGCGATAACGCGCCAGGCGTTTTGGCAGAATATCAAGAAGCACTTACTTAAGGCCGGTGTGAAAACGGTATTCTCGCCGCATTCGTTACGTCACGCTTTTGCCACGCACCTGCTCAATCATGGCGCGGATTTACGCACCGTACAAATGCTGCTCGGGCACAGTAGCCTGTCAACCACGCAGATCTACACCCACATCGCACAGTCCCGCCTGCAGTCGATCCACGCCCGGCACCACCCCCGCGGCTAACCAAATATTCAACCATCCTTCGCATCAGTATCTAAACGCTGGTTAAGTTCGATGCTACCTTGAGGAAATGCTCAGAAAAGGCGCTCCCAAACGGCGCAAGCGCCGTTTGGTCCATCCATGGAAGCGCTTGGAGCTCGATGCGTCGGACCGCGGCGTCCATGCCTCGCTACACTTTTCTGAACATTCCCTCAAGGTAGCATCACCATCGAGGTGCAACATTTCGGGAACAACGTAGCGACGCATCGGTGGATATTGGCCTGTTGAGTGATTGAGGAAGCGTGGGCGTTGGGAGGTCTTTGCGGGACGCTGCGCAACAGGGATGTTGTGATACGGCACTCCGGGCGCGAGCCTACATGGATGTATCGGTCCGACGCTTCGGCACGGCGCTCCCGCAAAGACCTCCCAATGGCCACGCCGTTCTATGGCGACGAACGTGAAGGCCGGATAAGAATTAGTGGAGCAGGGTGAAGAGTTAGCGGCGGTATGTTTGTACGCTGGGGTGTTCGCCGCCGAGCAGATCAAATAATTCGAGTAAACTGGTGCGGCCGGCGTCATCTTCGAAGCTGCGATCGGTACGTATGATCGTCAGCAGGCATTCCATTGCATTGTCGTAATCACCCTGGGCGGTTAAATGCTTGCTTTTCTGCAACAAAGCGTCGAGATCGGTGGGATTCTGGGCCAGGCGTTGCTCGATTTCGCCGAGGTCCGGTAAATCGGCGAGCTGTTCCGCCAGCTTGATTTCGGCGCGCAGTTTGATTGCTGCATCCAGATTGCTGCCTTCGCTATCGAGGCTATCCAGTAACGCCACGGCGCTTTCGCTGTTGCCTTCGCCGTAAACCATTTGTGCGATCGTGACTTTTAGCTCGGCATTGTCAGGATCTTTGGCAAGAGCGTTATTCAGCACCTCGAGCGCCTGTGCGGTATGGCCCTGCTGGTAGGCCATCATGGCGGCCTGCACTAATTGATCAGATTCCGACACGATATGCTTGTCGATCATTGCACGGATGTCCGATTCCGGTACCGCACCCATGCGCTCATCGACGATTTGTCCCTGGTAAAACAACTTCATGGTAGGCAGGCTCTTAATGCCGAAATGCGCGGCCAGTTCCTGTTCTTCGTCGGCATTCACCTTGGCCAGCTCGAATTTGCCGGCGTATTCTTCCGCAAGTTTGGCAAGCATCGGCATGATGGTTTGGCAGGGTTGACACCAGTCCGCCCAGAAATCCACCAAAACAGGCTTATTAATCGAATTTTCCAGTACCAGATTCTGGAAATTCTGCATACTGACATTGTGAATATAAGGTGACTCGCTCATAATAGAGAACCTGAAAAAGGATGCGCATTATATCAGGCCGATGGTGACGAAATACAAGTGTCTGTACTAGTGCGATCGTTTTAAACTCAGGAATCACTTCATTTGAAAAATCAGTACGACGCCGCCTCGATCGAAGTCCTCACGGGGCTCGACCCGGTCAAGAAACGACCGGGAATGTATACCGATACTACTCGTCCCAATCATCTTGCGCAGGAGGTGATCGACAATAGTGTGGACGAAGCCATTACAGGCTTTGCCACGCAAATCGGCGTAATTTTACACGCCGACCAGTCGCTCAGCGTAATCGATAACGGGCGTGGTATGCCGGTTGATATTCATCCGCAGCAAAAAATTCCCGGGGTCGAGGTGATTCTTACCAAGCTGCATGCCGGCGGCAAGTTTTCCAACAAGAACTACCAGTTTTCCGGAGGGCTTCATGGCGTTGGCGTTTCGGTGGTCAATGCGCTTTCCAAGCAACTCGACGTGCGGGTGCGGCGTGACGGTAAGGAATACACGATCGGCTTCGTTAACGGTGATAAAAAAGACAAGCTGAAGCAGACGGGTACGGTCGGAAAGAAAAATTCCGGTACCAGTCTACGTTTCTGGCCCAATCCGAAGTATTTTGATAGTCCGGTTTTCTCGGTAACGCGACTGAAACATGTGCTGCGCGCCAAGGCGGTGCTTTGCCCGGGCTTAAAGGTGAAGTTTTATATCGAAAAGACCAAGGAATCGACTGAGTGGATGTACGAGGATGGACTTTCCGATTACCTGCTCACATCGCTCGCCGACTACGAGCTATTGCCATCGGCACCCTTCGTCAGTTCGTTGCAGGGCGAGCATGAAGCGGTCGACTGGGCGGTGTTATGGTTGCCGCAGGGCGGCGAATCGATCACCGAAAGTTACGTTAACCTGATCCCAACTTCTCAGGGTGGTACCCATGTCAACGGGTTACGCACCGGTATTACCGATGCGATCCGCGAGTTTTGTGAATTTCGCAACCTGTTGCCGCGTGGGGTCAAGATCGCGCCGGATGATGTCTGGGACAAGGTCAGTTACATACTCTCGGTCAAGATGGAGGAACCGCAGTTTTCGGGGCAAACCAAGGAACGATTGTCGTCGCGGGAAACTGCCGCCTTTGTCTCCGGGGTGGCCAAGGATTCTTTTAGCCTGTGGTTGAATCAGCACGCCGATATCGGTGATCAACTGGCACAACTGGCGATATCGAGCGCGCAAAGCCGATTGAAGAGCGCCAAGAAAGTGGTGCGCAAAAAAGTCACCAGCGGTCCCGCCCTGCCGGGTAAACTCTCGGACTGCAGCAGCCAGGATGTGGGACGCACCGAAATTTTCCTGGTTGAAGGAGATTCGGCTGGCGGCTCGGCGAAACAGGCCCGCGATCGAGTGTTTCAGGCAATCATGCCACTGCGCGGCAAGATTCTGAACACCTGGGAAGTACCATCTGACCAGGTGCTGGCTTCGCAGGAGGTGCACGATATATCGGTTGCGATCGGCGTCGAGCCCGCGTCGGATAATCTATCCAATCTGCGTTACGGCAAAATCTGCATCCTCGCCGACGCCGACTCTGATGGCGCGCATATCGCGACGCTGTTATGTGCTTTGTTCCTGCGGCATTTCCATCCCCTGGTTGAAAAAGGGCATGTTTATGTGGCCAAACCGCCGCTGTATCGAATCGATGTCGCCAAGGATAAATACTATGCGCTCGATGAGGCCGAGCGCGATGGTATTCTCGATCGGATAACCGCAGAAAAACGCAAGGGCAAGGTATCGGTAACCCGATTCAAGGGTCTCGGGGAAATGAATCCGATGCAGTTACGCGAAAGTGCAATCGCACCTGAAACCCGGCGCCTGGCACAGTTGACGATAGCTCCCGGTGACAAAACCTTCAAGATCATGGATATGATGCTGGCCAAGAAACGCGCATCGGATCGCAAGGATTGGCTGCAAACCAAGGGAGACCTTGCCGAAATATGAACGAGAATCTGGAACTCAATTACGAGGGCGTCGAGAAACAGCCGCTGCACGTCTTTACTGAAAAAGCCTACCTCGATTACTCGATGTACGTCATCCTTGATCGCGCACTGCCGCATATCGGCGATGGTCTGAAACCAGTACAGCGCCGCATTATCTACGCGATGTCCGAACTCGGGCTATCGGCGAGTTCCAAGCATAAAAAATCGGCACGCACCGTGGGCGATGTTCTGGGTAAATACCATCCACACGGCGACACCGCCTGCTACGAGGCGATGGTACTGATGGCGCAGGCGTTTTCGTACCGCTATCCGCTAATCGCTGGGCAGGGTAATTTCGGTTCTCCTGACGATCCCAAGTCATTTGCTGCCATGCGTTATACCGAATCGCGGCTGTCTGATTTTGCGCGCGTATTGCTGCAGGAAGTCGGTCTGGGCACGGTTGACTGGGTCCCGAATTTTGATGGCACGATGGAAGAGCCATCCTTGTTGCCTGCGCGCCTGCCGCATATCCTGCTCAATGGCACCACCGGGATAGCGGTCGGCATGGCCACCGACCTGCCGCCACATAATCTGCGAGAAATTGCCACCGCCTGCGTCATGTTGCTGGACAAAGCCAAGACCACGCTGGATGACTTGCTCAAGCAGGTTATAGGTCCGGATTACCCCACCGAGGCAGAAATTATTACCCCGCAGGAAGAGTTACGCAGTCTTTACGAAAGCGGCCACGGATCGATACGTATGCGCGCGATTTACGAGCGTGAAGATGGCGACATTATCGTTACCGCGTTACCGCACCAGGTTTCCGGTGCGCGCGTCATGGAACAGATCGCGCAGCAGATGCTGGCCAAGAAATTACCCATGGTCGACGACTTGCGTGACGAATCTGATCATGAAAATCCGACCCGACTGGTTATCGTGCCACGTTCAAACCGTGTCGACGTCGAGACCTTGATGGGGCATTTATTCTCGACGACCGATCTCGAGCGCACCTATCGCGTCAATATGAACATGATTGGTACCAACGGTCGCCCACAGGTGAAGAATCTGAAGCAGATTCTGCAGGAGTGGATTGCTTTTCGGGTGACCACGGTACGTCGTCGTCTGCAATGGCGACTCGATAGGGTCGATAAGCGCCTGCATGTTCTCGAGGGCCTGTTGATTGCGTTTTTGAATCTTGATGAAGTGATACGTATCGTGCGCTACGAGGATGAACCCAAGGCAGTGCTGATCAGGACCTTCAAGATCAGTGATATCCAGGCCGAAGCGATTCTCGAAACCAAGCTGCGCCACCTGGCGAAGCTCGAAGAAATGAAGATTCGTGCCGAACAGGAAGAGCTCAGTACAGAGAAAAAAGAGCTTGAAACATTGCTCGGATCTGATCGCCGAATCAAGACCTTGATCAAGAAAGAAATTCAGGAAGATGCGGAAACCTACGGGGACGACAGGCGCTCTCCGATTGTCAGCCGTGAAGCTGCGCGTGCCCTCGATGAATCCGACCTGGTACCCTCCGAAGCGATTACCGTCGTGTTATCGACCAGTGGGTGGGTGCGCGCTGCCAAGGGGCACGATATCGATGTGCACGCGCTTAACTACAAATCGGGTGATGGTTTCCAGGACATGGCGCAGGGCAAGAGCAACCAGAACGTGGTGTTCGTCGATTCTTTTGGTCGTGCCTATGCATTGGCGGCGCATTTGTTGCCCTCGGCACGCGGACAGGGCGAACCGCTTACCGGGCGTTTCAAGCCAGCAAGTGGGGCCGAGTTCAAAAGCTGCCTGATGGGCCGTGACGAGGATCAATTCCTGATGTCTTCATCGCATGGATACGGCTACGTCTGTAAATTTGAAAATATGTTAACCCGGAGCAAGAATGGCAAGGCCCAGATTAGTTTGCCGAAGGGTGCGCAACTGCTGCGGGTAGTCGCGGTATCCGACTATGATAACGGCCAGGTTGTGTCGATCACCAGCGACGGTTATATCGCGATGCTCGACGTGAAATCGGTTCCGCAGTTGGCCAGGGGTAAAGGCAATAAAATCCAGGGGATTCCTCCCGGTCGCATTAAATCCGGGGAAGAGGAGGTTGCTTTTATCACCTGCCTTGCCGGTAAACAAAAGCTGGTTATCCATTGCGGCAAGAAATATAAGACCATGAATCCGAAAGAACTCGAGGATTATCGCATCGAGCGCGGCAAGCGCGGGCGCAAATTACCGCGCGGTTATCAAAACGTCACTGCAATCGAGGTCGTTGATTAACACGAAAAGGAATAGATTGCGGGGCAGTATGATCTGATTCGGCGGAGTCAGGTCACTTTTTTAGGCCGAGCCTACATGGAGCTGAAGTCGTAGTTTAATTCCTTGCTCGGTGGCTGCAGGAATTCACCCTGGACGAAGTCGACATTCAATGTCCACAGGACGCTTAGCACCGCGGCATCGGTTACCGCCGGTGTTATCGTACTAATCTCCAAATCTCCTGCCTGGTAGGCAAGTTCGCGAATACTGCCCTGGTTCTCCTCATTCTGTGCCAGGTTATCCATGTAGGCATGATTGACGCGCACATAGTTCGCATTGATATGCTTAACCAGCTGGAACGGATTCAGCCCGGTACCAAATTCGTCGATCGCGAATTTGCAGTGAATTTGTTGCAGGCCCTTGGCAAGGGTTTTAGCGCCTTTCAGTTGATTTAACGCGTGTGCTTCATTGATCATGAAAACCAGTTGCTCGCCGCTGACTTTAGACTTGGTAAGATTTTCAGATATCCAGACCGCGAGACCGGCGTCATGCAGCGAGTCAGCGCTTATGGGCAGAAAGAACTCGATTTTACGGCCTCGCTGGCTGGTTTCAGAAATCTTTTTGATGGCGTGCAGTATTTTCCAGCGGTCAAGCATTTTTGCGGTGCCGGTGCGTTCCGCAGCGCTCTGAAAATCTCGCTCGTAAAGTATTCGCCCATCTTCGGACTCGATTTCAAGGCTCGAAACGTAACGTTCCCCGCCCTGCGCCTTGACACCGACGATAGGCTGATACATTCCGCTGATGCGGTTATGGTTCAGCGCATCCTTGACCAGGCTCGCAGTAATTCCGTCTTCTTCATCCTGGGTCATTTCCCCCGCTTTCGGAATATAGGTTTTTGATTGATTACCGCCGAGATTCTGGATTTCATCGCAGGTTTTCTCGGCACGGGATATGATTTCGTTTGGATTGTCAGGCGAATTTTCGTCGATAAATACCACTGATGTACTGCAGGTTGCGCTTATCGACTGATTCCCGATCTCCGATATATGATCTTCTACCAGTTTGGGTATTTTGACAGCCATTTCCTCGACCAGCTGCCTGTCGTTGATCTTGCTTAGACAGGTATAGGAATAGGCGCCGAAGCGGGCAATAATGTCTTCTTCAGCGGCGGTTTCGGTTAGTATTGTGGCGATATCATTAATCAATGTATCGCAACCGGAAATTCCGACCCGGTCGCGAATCGACTGGAAATTGTCGATGGCGATATAAATAATTGCCGACTGATGTATGCCATTGATCGCTTGTGTGATCGAGGTCTTTAGCTCGTCCATGAAAAACTGGCGGTTATACAATCCGGATATCAGGTCGTGCTGGTGCAGGTAGTTAATCTGTTCCTCCAGCTCCGAAGTATCTGCGCTTGAACGAATTAAAATCTGGGTACAGGGTTCACCGTCATAACTGGCTCGAGAAAATTCAAGCGTTGCCGATATGCGCTCGCCACTGCTGTGAATCAGCTGTAACTCGAGTTCGTTGGTGTCGTTTTCGTTTTTACTGAGCTCGCGTAAAAAGGTTTTCAGTTGACTCTGTTGCGAGGCGTCAACCATGTCAATAATCGGAGTGCCCTCGAGTTCATCGAAATCGGCATTACCGAACAGTTCCATGTAAACCTGGTTGGCATAAATATGCATGCCTTCGTGAACATAGGCAACCGCATCCTTGGAATGTGACAGCAAATTTTGACATCGTTTCTCGCTTTCCTGGAATTCAAGTTCAAGCCGCATCGCGCGTCGCCAGATATTGATATTATAAGCTTCGCGTTTAATCACCTGGATCAGGTGTTCAAGGCTATCGCTGGCGACAACATCCTGTGCACCTTCGTCGATTGCCGCAACGATAACCTCGGTATCGACTTTTTTTGCCATTGCGATCAGCGCCACGTGACGTCCGCACTCACGGATAAGGTGCTGACCCTGGCTCAGCGTAAACCCGGGCAGGTCGATTGAAAACAGCACCAGATCGAGAACTTTGTTTTCCAGAATATCGCACATATCTTCGCTATTTTCGGCGAACTCAGCGCGCACATGCATACCGGTAGCGCGCAATGAACTGGTTATTTGTTCGGCCTTGTGAAACCCCTCGTCGACGATCAGCAGGCGAATCAGTTTTTCTTCGTTTTCCATATACTTCAGCGGTGATATAAAACAATTATGCTAGTCACCAATAATAGACGATAACTACGAATCAAACATAGATTCCGGTATGATTGGCGTTTTTTCGATCGGGACGGAAATGGCAAGCTACAGCACTAACGAATTTCGCAGCGGTTTGAAGATAATGCTAGACGGTGATCCCTGCGCAATTATCGAAAACGAATTCGTCAAACCAGGGAAAGGGCAGGCCTTCAACCGTGTCAAAATCCGCAACCTCAAGACGGGGCGGGTGCTGGATAAGACCTTTAAGTCGGGTGATTCGGTTGACGCAGCCGACGTCGTCGATACCGAAATGCAATACCTTTACAGCGACGGCGAGTTCTGGCATTTCATGGATCCGCAGTCCTACGAACAACAGGCCGCTGATGCCAACGCCGTTGGTGACGCCAGGCAATGGCTTAAAGCACAGGATAATTGTGAAGTTACGCTTTACAACGGCAGTCCGATCGGGGTGACACCTCCTAATTTTGTCGAACTTGAAATCTCCGACACAGACCCTGGCTTGAAAGGTGATACTGCCCAGGGGGGTACCAAGCCGGCGACTCTGGAAACTGGTGCCGTGGTCAAGGTACCTTTGTTTCTTGAGATCGGCGAGCTGGTAAAGGTGGATACGCGTTCTGGCGAGTACATGTCGCGGGTAAAGAAGTAGCCGGAAATCCAGTTTCCTGATGAATTGGCAACCATCTGCGAGCCTGCAGGTCATTCGCGAAAGGGCAAGGATTTATCGCCAGATCCGTTCTTTTTTCAATACCCGTGGTTGCCTCGAAGTCGAAACTCCTGTGCTGGCGTCAACCACCAACACTGATGTCCAGATCGCTACAATTGAAGTGCCTGGTTTCGAAATTCCGTTTTATCTGCAGACTTCCCCCGAATTTGCAATGAAACGCCTTTTGGCTGCAGGCAGCGGCTCGATTTTCCAGATCACCCATGCCTTCCGACAAGGCGAAGCAGGACGCCTGCATCATCCGGAGTTCAGCTTGCTGGAGTGGTACCGGACTGGATATGACTACCACCAGCTCATGGACGAGATGGAATTGTTGATTACCACGTTGAGTCTGCGTCAATGCAGCTTTACCCGAATTACCTACAAGGATTTATTCAGGCAGGTAATGGACATCGGTGTCGACGAGGTCACGCTGGAAGGACTCAGGGGGCATTGTGCAAAGTCGGTTCCAGGCACCAACGTTGCGGAATTAGATTTTGACCAGTGTCTCGACCTTTTGCTGGGGATGGTTATCGCCCCGACCATGCAAGGCTACCAGTTTGTTTTCGATTACCCGCTATCTCAGGCCGCATTGGCCCGCGTCAGGGAGGACGACGACAGCGTAGCCGAGCGCTTCGAATTGTTTTTCGATGGCATCGAACTCGCCAACGGCTTCTCCGAACTCACCGATGCCGATGAGCAGCGTTCACGTTTTGAACAGGACAATGCAGCGCGCGCACAAAAAGGACTACCGCAGTACGCGATCGATGAACGTCTCCTCGCGGCACTTGGATCAGGAATGGATGATTGCGCTGGTGTCGCGCTCGGCCTCGATCGCTTGCTAATGGTCTTACTCGAACTCGATTCAATCGACCAGGCACTGACCTTCACCGACTAAACCGTCGACCGGATTACAATTGAAGCGGTGGGGTGTAGCGGGGTGAAAGGAACCGAAAGAGCAGTGTCAGGTTGGGAAGTGACCGATGAGCTGGCCCATTTTGACGGTTAGGCCGGGCGCGATGTGGGGTAACCATTCGACATTCTTGCCGGTTAGTAGAATCACGGTTGAGCCCATGTTGAAGCGACCCATCTCAGCCCCCTTGGATATTTCCTTGCGCGTATGGCTATAGTCAAATTCGCTGATTTTCTTGCCACGTGGAGGCGTCACCAGACCGCTCCAGACGGTTTCGATCGCGGCGACATTTATTGCCCCTACCAACACCATCACCATGGGACCGGCCGCGGTTTCAAAGTAGCAGGCTAGTCGCTCATTGCGCGCGAACAGGCGCGGAATTTCTTCGACGGTCCACTGCGCTACGCTGAACAAACGACCAGGAACATGAATCATTCGCTTCATATTGGCGTTTATTGGCATATGCACGCGGTGGTAATTGTAAGGCGCAAGGTAAATGGTCGCGAAGTTACCATCGGCAAACTCGGCCGCCATGGTCTTGTCGCCACCGAGCAGTTCGAGTGCGCTGTAACCGCGGCCCTTGGCCTGCATAATAGCACCCGCACGAATCGGTCCCGCTTGCGATACCGTGCCGTCACATGGGCAGGCGAGAGTATTTTCACCGGGTGCAATGGGTCGAATGCCGGATTTTAATGGTCGGATAAAAAACTCGTTGAATGTCTGGTAGTAATCGACTTCAGACTCTTCAGCGTCGTCCATATTGACGCCGTATTTTTTTATGAACCAGGTAATCATGGGCTCAACCTGCGGACCGTGCAGGCGCGTGAAAAAGTAAACCACACGTGATACCGCATGGTGCGGCAGGACGTAGAACAGCGCTTTTAGAAACTTCTGTTTTTTACTTAACTCGGCCATCGCTATCTTATCACCTGCATTTCGAC
>CAXMSP010000172.1:0-26344 GCA_964196225.1 uncultured Gammaproteobacteria bacterium
TCATCGACAAGCTCAAGTGGAATTGCGAATGCTTTACCCATAAACGACTTCAAACGAGACAAGAATCCAGGCAGAATAAACGACTGTTTTTAATTAAGCCATGGATTTCAATTAACGGTACTCCCAGCACACAAGCAGACACTGGTAAATTGGTGAACCTATTTCAATATTCTAGTGCGGCTTATCGGCCTTGTTACCGTATCTAGTGCTATCCCCTCTTTCAGCATCTGCATGATTCCTACTGCTTCCAGATAATTGTCCGCGCGAAAGAACTTTCCATGCTCGAAATCAAGTTCGTCCAGATCATTCTTCATGATATTTCTATTCTTTACTGCAATGACCGGTATGCGTTATTTTATGCAGGCTAGAACGGGCAAGCCTACACAACCATCGGGAATAAGCACACAAGATACATCCTTGGCATTGAATCCCTTCTCGTAGGATACGATCCCGGGACTCTTATGTAGGCCCTTTAATACACAATGAATATGCCGAATTGAACCAGCAACAGGAGCCAGTCTCGGTTCAAAAACTCCGTGATGTGGGGAATCTCCTTGAGGAGCAGGGGCATGCGCACATGGCTTATTGAAAAGTTCTACGACAGCGTGTGTCATCATCGCTTCGATGCCGCCAGTTGGGTTCACTGCAACATCTTGATATTCTTTATTGGGATTAAAATATTCACGATACCAGTCTGTATCCCTCTCCACATGAGTGGACAAAGCAATCGCTTGATAAGAATCACCATACTTGTCTATGGTCTCAAAGAGATTTTCCATATCCTCTAGCGCTCCCACTGCTCTGCCAGAATCGGATAGGCCGATCTTGCAAGATGTCAATTTCTCCATCTCAAATATGTCCGAATCAATACCAAGCGTAATCCTTGCCGTCGAAACAGCATTCCGTATTTCTTCGTTGTATTTGAGGGTGCCCTTGTCAACTAAGGTTAAAATTCTATTTGCTCTTACTTTTTGCAGGCCGACTTGTCCCATGAGAAGTCGTGTAATAGTGCTACCTTCGACGTACAGAATATTTTGAGACATTTCATTATAATCAGTAGCATTGACAACGTTAGGATGTGTAATCAGCGTATCGCAAGCAGAAGCTACTAACTTGGACACTGCATTTGCATCCCCCTCGTGACCACCTATCTCACATCCGATACCTGTAGGAATTATCAAGACTGCGTTGAAGCAATTGGTGTTTTCGCCTTCTCGTTGGCGAAATGTAAATATGCTGTGCTGTTTCTCTGTGGACCATGATTTGGAGTTATTGGCGTCCAGAAAATCAACTTCCAAAAACCGGTGTCTATTGTCACAACCACTAACGATGAAACGAATGGCATATTCGCTATACTCCCCGATTAATGCATCCAGGTATTCAAACGTTAACTTTTGCTCTTTGTTTATTCTAATCTCTTTGTTATGGACCCTCATGATCTCTTCTCTAAGTTGGGTAGCTCAAATTGGGTGCTCTGACTACGCTCCCGATGCGTATAGAAATCCTGACAGGTAAGTGCTCTATAGCACGCTCATTCGGTCAGGCCTGAAATCTAACAGAAACTCCTTTCCGATTGAAAAGCTAATGAGAGTTCCACCAGGTTGTCTAATGGCTGTGGAATCGCAATGGACCAGGGTAAAAAATCTCAAAATCGTCACCTATTTGTGCTGATTGTTTCTTTTTCTTCCATTTTTCAAAACACTCAAGGTCACAAAAATGGACCACATAGCCCTCTGCTTCAAACCTAATAGCCTCATCTATCGGAACTTCTTTGATGCAAATATCGCAGGAGACATGCTCAGGTTCTTTGGAGGTAATTTTGTCAGACACACCAGTCAATTCCTCTGTCTCGCAATAAACTGTGGAACAATCAGTATCAGGCTTCTTTCGGCACTATTCATTGATCTCCGACAATTAGAAGATAATGAATCAAAAGCAGATATTTGAAGACGCGTTTTTATGATTTCAAATGCTTTCTGAGTGTCTCAGTTGGGTCGTTAGCTGCCGCTGACAAATACAATCTGAGCGTCTGTTTTCTCCAAAGCGGACCCCCAATTATTAAGTGGTAATATATTATCTGGTCAAAACCCTTTTAACGCTGCTGTTATGCCTATAGAAACGGAGAGTTTCATTGAAAGTCACTTACTATGTAGCATCTAGTCTTGATGGTTATATCGCCAAAGAAGACGGCGATGTCTCATGGTTAGAAGAATTAGGGATCTCAATGGTGGAAGCTGGCTATGATGAGTTTGTTGCCACTGTAGATGCTTTGGTTATGGGACGAAAAACATATGATTTCGTATATGACTTTGGATCATGGCCATACGGAGATAAGCCAGCATGGGTTTGCACCAGTAGTAGCTTTAATGTCATTGATGGTTGTAATTTACAAAACGCTTCAAACCCAAAAGATGTAAAAAAGGAAGCTGGCGATCATGGAACTAAGCATCTATGGTTAGTTGGTGGTGGAGCACTTGCTGGATCATTTATAAAAAACAAGCTTCTAACTCACTTAAGCATTTCTCAAATGCCCATAATTCTTGGGGGTGGAATTAGGCTTTTCGGTGAGACAGGAGAACCAGTTAAGGTCAAAAGGCAAAAGGTTCAAGCCCACCAATCAGGGTTTTCACAGTTAGAGTTTGAAATTGAATACGCATAACAAGCGCATGCAGTCGGACCCAGCAGAGCTGGGTCGCTGATGCGAAGCGTTATGAGCTATAGCATGATCGAACTAAGAGGATTTTCTGATAGCGACATCGGTTCAATTACTAAGTACGCAAACAATTTTAATGTCTCCCGATATATGGCATCCAGGATGCCTTATCCTTATACAGAAGACGATGCGAAATGGTGGGTAGAAACTGGCAGCAAGGAACCCGGCCGATATATGGCCATTGACTTATCCGGTGAGTGTATTGGTGTGGTTGGGGTTCGTTTTGGGCAATTCGAACTTCAGTATTCAGCGGAAATTGGCTATTGGATAGCCGAAGAGCATTGGGGGAAGGGCATAGGCACTAAAGCAGTTTCAAAAATGACTGACTGTATTTTTTCCGATAAAAAAATTGTACGGCTCTCTGCGCCTGTATTTAGCCCTAACAAGGCATCGATGAGGGTCCTAGAAAAATGTGGCTATTCTTTGGAAGCTATACACCGAAAAGCTATATTCAAAAACGATGAATTTATGGATGAGCATATCTTTGCCAAATTTCGCTCATAACAAGCAAATGCAGACGGACCCGGCTAAAGCCGGGCTGCTGATTTGAGCGTTATGAATCTTTGAGGAATAGTTGATGACACAGTATATGGTGATAGAGACGTTCATCGAAAACTGTACGGAGAAGGTTTACGAGAGGTTCCACAATAATGGAAGAATGTTGCCTGAAGGTTTGTATTATCTCGATAGCTGGTTAACGAAGGATGGGGCCCGTTGTTTTCAACTAATGGAAACAGAACGATATGAATTGTTCGAAGAGTGGACGGAGAAATGGGATGACCTTACCTATTTTGAAATAATAGAGATGGGAGAAAAACCAGGAAGAGGGAGCAATAGATAGATTGAAACAGATACATAACAAACGCATGCAGTTGGACAAAGCGCCCGCTACGCGCTTTGTTGGCCGCTGATGCGAGGCGTTAGAGGGCAATGACTGGATACAATAAAAGGCAATGATTGAAACTGCGGGATTAGCACTAGCCACTTTCTTTGCAACGATCGGTCCACTGGACGT
Organism: uncultured Gammaproteobacteria bacterium; assembly: GCA_964196225.1. Classification (GTDB taxonomy): domain Bacteria; phylum Pseudomonadota; class Gammaproteobacteria. Next base: position 3,729 of record CAXMSP010000172.1, read on the forward strand.
TGCAGCGATGTTTGCTGCACTGACTGCAAATCAAACTGATCAACAAAAACGAGCTGTAGCTATTCGAGGCACTCTGATTGGTGCCGTAATTTTACTTGCATTTGCTTTGATTGGTGAATTGCTGTTAGCTCGGCTCGGCATTTCTCTTGCTGCATTGAGAGCCGCCGGAGGTATTCTTTTACTGCTTATCGGCATTGATATGGTATTTGCACGATCTTCAGGTGGAACGTCTACTACAGACGATGAGGAGGAAGAGGCAATTTCCAAAACAGATATTTCAGTTTTTCCATTGGCAACTCCTCTCATCGCTGGACCAGGTGCAATGGGGGCAGCTATCTTACTCATGGCAGACCAAGAGGGTGATATAACGGGTCAAGCGATAATTATTTCGTCAATATTAGCAATAGTGTTACTTACATTCATATCGCTGCTGCTTGCAAGTAAAATTCAACGTTTGCTGGGAGTGACAGGAATGCATGTCATCACACGTGTTATGGGAGTTTTGTTGACCGCATTAGCTGTTCAATTCATTTTTGATGGCATTAAGCAAAGTGGTCTGGTCGCCATCTAACAAACGCGTGTAGTCGAACAAAGTGCCCGCTACGCGCGCAGTTGAGCAAGGGCATGAGTGTCTCAGTTGGGTCGTTAGCAGCCGCTGATAAACGGATTCTGAGTGTCCGCTTTAGGCTAAAACTCACTTCTGATGTGAGTATGAGGTATCAATAAAAATTCCTCAAATCTCACAGGCCCCCTCCCCCCTATTGGAATCGAGTGGCCCTGGGGAGTTAATGATTAATTTGATCGGTGCTTCTGTTGTTTTTGTCGAGAATGCTTGAAATTCTGCTTGTTTAGAAAACAGCCCGTACACTAATCCGTACACATACTAAATTTAAAGCATAAAAAAGCCTTAACTATCAGAAAGTTAAGGCTTGTAATTGGCGGAGAGCGAGGGATTCGAACCCCCGGACCCTTTCGGGTCAACGGTTTTCAAGACCGCCGCATTCGACCGCTCTGCCAGCTCTCCTGATATTTCGTATCGTATTTACAAAACTAGCTTGGAACTACACGATGAGCGAGCATTTCAGCCCACCTGACGCTGGCGTATTATAATCGTTTAAGCCAACTAGTCATTAGCAAATTGAGTAAAATCCGGCTTGAAATTGGTTTTTATGACCACAACTATAAACCAGTTATCCAATGGCGTGCACGGACATTAACCCTACTGTTTGAGGGCTTGCTATAGGCCGATCATGAACTTAAAATGGCACGCGTTGGTCTATACTAGACTAGTTAAAGTAACGGAGAAAGTAATGCAATTGAATACTGCTGTAACCCGCTCTCAAGAAGCGATATTGTCAACCAACAAGGTCATTAAAAACACCTATATCCTGTTGTCGATGTCGCTGCTGTTTAGTGCTTTCGCTGCATATTTAGGCGTTATTACCGGAATTGGACACGGGGCCTCATTGGTCGCTAGCATTGCCGGTATCGCGATGCTCTGGTTCGTTTTACCGCGGACTGCTAATTCTGCTGCCGGTATTCCAGTGCTATTCGGGATTACCGGATTACTTGGGTTCGGTTTGGGCCCGGTGCTCAATTATTACCTTGCGGTGAATCCTAGTATTGTCATGACCGCTCTCGGAGGCACTGGAGCGATCTTCCTCGGCCTCTCCGGTTATGCGCTGACCACGCGCAAGGATTTCAGCTTCCTCGGCGGTTTCGTCATGATAGGTATGCTGGTTGTACTCGGCGCTGCCTTGTTAAACATTTTCCTGGGTATCCCGGCATTGTTCCTCGCAGTCAATGCCGCGGTGGTGATGATTATGAGTGCTTTCATCCTGTGGCAGACCTCGTCCCTGATCCACAATGGCGAAACCAATTACATCATGGCAGCAGCCGGACTGTTTTTATCCCTTCTTAACATGTTCCAGGCCCTGCTGCATTTACTTGGGGCTTTTGGTGGCAACGATTAAAAACGGCCAATACGTATAACAAGTAAGCCCCGTACGCGGGGCTTATTTTTTTCCGGAGATTAAAATGGACTGGTTGAAAATAGGCTCAGCGCTGTTCCTGCTGGCGATGATCATTTTTCTCTTTCCACGCGCCAAGCATGCAATCGAAAACTCACCCAAGGGAAGCATGCAAGACTGGATGGGATATATCGTGCCGATGGCCGCTGTGATTTTATTTGTCATCATGTTGATCGCGCTGGTTTAGCCATATACTTTCGGCCAAGGCCAGGTCTCCGGGCGACGTAATCTTTAAGTTTTCACCATCCCCTGCAACCAGCATGGGTGTATGACCCATCAATTCGACCGCCTGGGCATCGTCTGTAATCGACAGGTTTTTATCGATTACCTGTTTGAGGGCATTAAGCAAAGTTTGCAAATGAAATGCCTGCGGTGTCAGAGCGCGCCAGAGCCCTTCACGAGACAGGGTGTTAGCGATTTCCATATTATCACTTTGCTGTTTCAAAGTGTCGGTAACCGGTGCCGCCAGTATCGCACCAGCTGAATGTCGCCTTGCAGCATCGATAACGTTGCTGAGATCCTGGTGGCTAACCAAAGGTCGGACCGCGTCATGAATCAGCGCGATTGCTTCATTTCCGAATCGATATTGCAGCGTAGTAAGCCCACTGTAGACCGAGTCATGGCGCTCCTTACCGCCTGCAGTGGTAAAAACGGGCTTTTCCGCGAGATAGGCAAGCTTCTCCCAGATCGTATCTTCTTGCCGCAACACGACTACCGCGCCATCAATTTCGGGATGTGATAACAATCGGTCGAGACTATGTTCGATCAATGTTTTTCCCTGGAAAGCGAGATACTGCTTGGGAATATCGCTCTGCATTCGAGTACCAATGCCAGCAGCTGGAACAACCGCCCAGACGGGAACACTATTGCCCATCAGTAGCCTCTTTTTTCGGAATGAGCTGGATAAAAGTTTCTCCCTGTTTGATCATGCCGAGATCATTGCGCGCTTTCTCTTCGAAGGCATCGAGACCATTTTGCAGGTCCAGCACCTGCGCCTCGAGTATTCTGTTGCGCGATTCCAGTTTCTGTAGTTTTTGTTTTTGCAGTTCAAGTTCGCGCGTGAGTTGCACGACTTCTGACAGGCTGCCATCACCGAACCATAATTTATACTGCAAGCCGATGAGTACCAGGATCAATATGGTAATCAGAATCTTCATCGGTTCATGTGCTGTACGCTAGAGGTTTTTAAAGGCCGACTTTCCCGGAAATCTTGCGGCTTCGCCCAACATCGATTCGATACGCAGTAACTGGTTATATTTCGCAACTCGATCCGAACGCGATAATGAGCCTGTTTTTATCTGGCCCGCCGCGGTCGCAACCGCCAGGTCGGCAATCGCAACGTCTTCGGTTTCGCCCGAACGATGTGAAATAACGGTTGAATAACCGGCTTCATGCGCCATCGAGATAGCGTCCAGGGTTTCAGTCAGAGTGCCAATTTGATTGAATTTGATCAGGATCGAATTGGCAATTCCCTGTTCAATTCCACGTGCCAGGATATTGGTATTGGTCACGAACAGGTCGTCGCCTACCAGTTGAATTCTGCTGCCCAGTTGCTCGGTCAGGACTGCCCAACCCTCCCAATCGCCTTCATCCATGCCGTCCTCGATACTAATTATCGGGTACTGATCTACCCAGCCAGCAAGGTAGTCGGCAAAACCCACCGCGTCAAAAGAACGGTTTTCCGAGGCCAGGATATATTTACCGGAATCGTAAAACTCTGAACTGGCGACATCCAGGCCGAGACAGATATCTGTACCAGCCCGGTACCCTGCCTTATCGATTGCGGTCAATATCACTTCAATCGCTTCTTCATTGGAGGACAAATCTGGTGCGAAGCCACCTTCATCGCCGACCGCGGTATTCATTCCTTTTGCGCCAAGCACCGATTTGAGCGAGTGGAATATTTCCGTGCCATAACGTAAAGCCTCGCTAAAACTTGGTGCGCCAACCGGCAGGATCATAAATTCCTGCATATCGACGCTATTGTCAGCATGGGCACCACCATTGATGATATTCATCATCGGTACCGGTAACAGGTTTGCATTTTCCCCACCCAGGAATCGATACAACGGCTGCCCCGCCTCACTCGCGCCTGCCTGGGCGTTGGCCAACGACACCGCAAGTAAAGCATTGGCACCGAGATTGCTCTTGTTTTCGCTGCCATCGAGTTCGATCATCGCCTGATCGAGCCCATGCTGATCATTGCAATCGCGCCCAATGACCACATCGGCTAACTCGTTATTGATATGGGATACTGCCTTGGTGACGCCTTTACCGAGATAGCGGCTATTATCACCATCGCGTAATTCGATAGCCTCCCGCTCTCCAGTAGATGCTCCGGAAGGCACCGCTGCCCTGCCCATGGCTCCGCTTTCCAGTAATACATCGGCTTCAACGGTTGGATTGCCACGTGAATCCAGAATTTCTCGACCAATGACCTTGCTGATGTTGGTCATATCAACTCCATGTTTAATTCTTAGTTAAGCTGCAGTAATTCGTTTTCATGCATGGCGGAGGCTTTGGTGGCTTGATCAAGCAAGACCAGCACTTCCAGCAGTGATTGCATTTTCGCCAGCGGCCAGGCGTTTGGGCCGTCGCTAAGCGCCTTGTCCGGATCGGGATGAGTTTCCATAAATAAACCAGAAACACCTGCTGCCACCGCGGCTCGCGCAAGTACCGGCACAAACTCGCGTTGCCCACCTGATGAACTCCCCTGCCCGCCTGGTAATTGCACCGAGTGAGTAGCATCAAATACAACCGGACATCCGGTTTGTCGCATCACCGCGAGTGAGCGCATATCCGACACCAGGTTGTTGTAGCCGAAGCTGGCACCACGCTCACAAACCAGGATCTGCTGGTTTCCGGTTTCCCTGGCCTTGCTGACGACCTGCTGCATATCCCAGGGGGAAAGAAACTGCCCTTTTTTTATATTCACCGGCTTCTGTTGAGACGAGACGTTTTGAATGAAATTTGTTTGCCGGCATAAAAACGCCGGAGTTTGCAGCACATCAACAACGCTTGCCACTTCCTCAAGCGGGGTATCTTCATGCACGTCGGTAACTACTGGCACTCCCAGGCTACTGCGCACCTTTTCAAGTATCGCCAGCCCCTTTTCAATCCCAAGGCCACGAAAACTTTTGCTACTTGAGCGGTTAGCCTTGTCAAACGACGATTTGAAAATAAATGGAATGTTTAAAACCTTGCAGATCTGCTTTAGTTCGCCAGCGGTATCCAGTGCCAGTTGCTCTGATTCGATCACGCAGGGACCGGCCATCAGGAACAGGGGCTGATCCAGTCCAACTTCAAAATTACAAAGTTTCATTTAGGACCTGGCCTTGTGATACTCGACCGCCGCACTGATAAAGCTGTTAAACAGAGGGTGCCCTTCACGGGGCTGTGAGGTAAATTCCGGATGAAACTGACAACCGATAAACCAGGGGTGATCGGATAGCTCGACCATTTCGACCAGCTCGTTGTCGACCGAAAGCCCCGCTATGACCAGTCCTGCATCCTGCAATTTCTGCAGATAGTTATTGTTGAACTCGTACCGATGACGATGCCGCTCATTAATCTCTTCCTGACCATATGCCCGTCGGGTTCTGGTTCCAGGAACCAGTTTGCAGGTCTGAGCGCCGAGGCGCATGGTGCCCCCAAGGTCGGTGCTCTCATCACGAGTTTCAACAGAGCCATCACGATCCACCCATTCGGTCACTAGTGCAATCACCGGGTCAGGTGTCTTGGGATTGAATTCAGAACTATGGGCTTTGCTTAATCCCAGAACATTACGCGCGTACTCGATAACGGCAACCTGCATGCCGAGACAAATGCCAAGATAGGGCACATTATTGGTGCGGGCATAGTTAGCCGTGGCAATCTTCCCCTCGATACCACGACTACCAAAACCCCCGGGTACGAGTATCGCATCCAGATCTTTAAGCGAATCGGTTCCGTCACTTTCGATAGACTCGGAGTCGATCTTGACGATATTGACACGGGTCCTGGTGTGCACCCCGGCATGAGCGAGCGATTCATTGAGCGATTTATAAGCATCGGTATGGTCGACATACTTGCCGACAAAACCGATTGAGATCTCGTTCTGTGGATGTTCCATCGCCTCCACGACCCTGTCCCATCCCGAAAGGTCAGCAGGTGGCAGATCTAGGGAAAAATGTTTCGCGACGATTTCATCGAGACCCTGCTCATTAAGTTCACGCGGCAATTTGTAGATATGATCGACATCGACTGCAGAGATGACGGCCTCCTCTGCAACGTTGGTGAACAAGGCGATCTTGCGGCGTTCCTCGATGGGTACAGGGCGATCGGCACGGCATAACAGAATATCGGGTTGAATCCCGATCGAGCGTAATTCCTTGACCGAATGCTGAGTCGGTTTGGTCTTGATTTCGCCTGCGGCGGGTAAATAAGGAATTAAAGTCAAATGCACGTAGAGCACGTTGTCGTGACCAAGCTCAAAACCCATTTGCCGAATAGCTTCGAGGTACGGCAGGGATTCGATATCGCCGACGGTACCGCCAATCTCGACCAGCACGATATCGGCTCCATTAGTGCTATTAAGCACTGAATTCTTGATTTCATCGGTAATATGCGGAATAACCTGTACCGTTGCACCGAGATAATCGCCGCGACGCTCTTTGGCGATTACATTCTCGTAGATTCGGCCCGTGGTGTAGTTACTGCTTCTGGAGCAGTGAATTCCGACGAAGCGCTCATAATGACCCAGGTCCAGGTCAGTCTCGGCACCGTCATCGGTAACATAGACTTCTCCATGCTGGAAGGGACTCATGGTACCCGGATCCACGTTGATATACGGATCGAGCTTGATCATATTGACACTCAACCCGCGTGACTGAAGTAAGGCACCCAGGGAGGCAGATGCAATGCCCTTGCCCAGTGATGAAACAACACCACCAGTAATAAATATGAATCGACTCATAGACCCCGGATTGAATGCACGTACGGTACGCAGGTTGGATCGAAACGATAGCAGAATCGCATTTTGATGACAATCGAAGCACGGAAAATAAAGACGTATTTCGAGCGAAATATTCGTTAATTAACCGCGATCGGAGAACAAAAAAAGCACAGGCAAACCAAAAGGTGCTGTCCTATACTCGTGGTCATGCGTGCGCTCATAGTAAAAAACAATAACGGCCACCGGGATATGCTGGTCCGTACCCTCGCCGAACAGGGATTCGACACAGATATGGGTGACAGTATCGAATCTGCTCGTTCGTATGCCGATTCCGAGAATTACGACATCATTTGTGTCAACCAGGAACTGAAAGATGGTCCGGGGGAAGATTTCGTCGCGTACTGCAATGCTCATGAGCAGCAAAAAGATACCCCGATCCTGTTTCTGACTGAAAATGCCGGATTGGTGGCGGACGAGCTCTCGGTCGGGATCGATGGCGTCATTCACGAGCTCAATGAACAACAGACCGAAGACCAGATTATCCATTTCATCGACCGTCATCTGGACCCGGTATTTTTTGAGGGCAGGATACTGGTTGTCGAAGATGACGACGAAGTCGCCGCAGATATTCTGAACCAGTTAAAACAAACCGGTTACCAGGTTTCGTATTTTAAATCTGCCGATGAAGCAAGTGCGGAATTTGACGCGGTCACCGTCTATGGTTCACATGCCGACGCCTATGATCTGGTCATAACCAAGATAATTTTCAAAACAGGGATGCAAGGCGATGATTTGGTCGCTCGCATACGTTCCTACGAGGATGGCCGCGGGTTTATCCCGATTCTTGCGATACCCGACCAAAACAACGACCAACGGCGCATCGCGCTTTACCGGGCTGGCGTCAATGATTTTCTGCCAAAACCAATTTTGCCTGAAGAATTGCTGGTTCGGATCAACAATTTGATTACCAATAAGCGCCTGCTCGACAAAGTTCACGATATACGCCGTGAGCTATTTGCGCTCGCAACCACCGACGAGCTGACCGGGTGTCAGAATCGTCATAGCCTGATGGAGTATTCCAGCAAGTTCGTGTCCCAGGCCCAACGCCACGAGTACCCGATCAGCATGCTTGTTATCGACCTTGATTACTTCAAAGCAGTCAATGACAACCACGGGCACGCTATTGGTGACCTGGTGCTTAAATTAACCGGAGAACTGCTCAATAACAGCTTTCGTGATGGTGATTTGGTTGCCCGATATGGTGGCGAAGAATTTGTGGTTCTACTGCCTTACTGTGATGGCGAGAATGCACGTGACAAGGCCGAAAAACTTCGCATCGATATCGAAAATTTGAAACCGAATGGCCTGAATATAACTACGAGTATCGGGGTCACCTCGATTGAGACAGGTTCTACCCAGGATTTTGAGGCCATGTTCCAGGCCGGGGACCAGGGCGTCTATGCCGCCAAGGATAATGGACGCAACCAGGTTGTCTTCGTCGCGCTCGACTAGGCTGGTTTATTCGCCAGAATGACAGCACGCCGCGGTGCCGGTAACCCTTCGACGGTTATTGCAGGATTTCCCTGACTCAGGCATTGTTCAAGCGATTCAAACTGCATCCATTCGGTAATACGCTGTTCTTCGATACTGGTCTCCGATTCATCGACTACACGAACATTGTCAAATCCACAGCGTTGCAACCACGCTACCAATTCGGCCGACGATGGAATGAACCAGACATTGCGCATTCGTGCATAACGATCCGGCGGTAACAGTACCTGACCCGCCGCACCTTCAATCACCAGGGTCTCAAGGCATAGCTCACCACCGTTCACCAGGAAGCTCTTGAGCTGGTACAGGTGATCCAGCGGGCTTTTGCGGTGATATAGCACCCCCATCGAGAACACGGTGTCGAACCAGTTTAAATCCCCTGGGATTGCCTCCACCCCAATGGGCAGCAGGTTGATGTCGTTTCGTTGAAGGTATTTCTGCAGGGCCTGAAACTGAAGGTTGAATAAAACCGAGGGTTCGATTCCCAGGACCATTTCTGGTGAATGCGAAAGCATGCGCCAGCAGTGATAACCATTGCCACAACCAACATCAAGAATGCGTCGATTCTCTAGCGGGGCCAGATGCTGCGATAACCGGTCCCATTTAAAGTCAGAACGCCACTCACAATCTATAAATATATCGGCAACCTGGTACGGGCCCTTGCGCCATGGCATTAAACCATGGAGTGCCTGCTGCAATACAGCCGGATCGTCACAATCACCATTTATAGTGACAGCTGCCGTATCAAAACAGGCTTCGGGATTGGTGATTTCAGGCAGTGCATCCAGGGCACTCGACCAACGAGGGTAATCACCGTGATTAACCAGCCAGTTACTACTTTCGGTCTCGAGTTGTTGCGCCCATTGATTTAGACCATGATGGCGTAAGTAATCAAATAAAGTGTCCCAACTCATTTTTTGATTGCCAGGTAAGAAATAAAATTGAAACTCCTGAAACACTGGTAGATTTCATCGAAACCAATCGCCTCGAGTCTTTCCAGGTGCTGTCGTTCGGTGTCGGGAACCAGGACATTTTCAAGCGCGTTGCGTTTCTGGCTGATTTCAAGGTCGCTGTAGCCCATGGTTTTCTTAAAACCCTGGTATAGCTCCACCATACGTTCGTTTTCGACCGCATCTTCAAATACAATCTTTTCGGACAGCACAAGTATTCCGCCACTATTCAAACCCCGGAAGATGCTTTCCAATAATTTCTGTCGTTCTGCGGGCGGCAGAAACTGCAGGGTCAGGTTTAACACCACCATCGAGGCATTTGAAATCTCGGTTTGCCTGATGTCCTGACAACGCCACTCGATATTTTCCGGCAATGATTCATGCTGATTGCACTTGGCGATCATCGCGGGAGAATTATCAACGGCAACGATTTCGCAATCACGCGCGTGAGCCTGCTCGGCAATCACCAGGCTTGCCTCCCCGAGGGAACACCCGAGGTCAAAGACACGGCTACCCGGTTGGGCAAAAATACTGGCGTACAAACCAATCATACGCAGTAACAACTCATAACCTGGAACCGAACGCGAAATCATGTCCTGAAACACGTTGGCAACAGTTTCGTTGAATTCGAAAGGCTTCAAATCGCCTAAACGCTCGGAAAAAACACGGTCCTTGTCCTCTTTTTCTCGATTCACAGCAGTAATCCCTCGAGCCTTCCATCGAGATAAACCTGTGCAATCGAGGCCCGCTCCCATGGCGGAACGCGGTGTTTTTGAAATAGTCGTTTGAGTCGATGACGATCTGCATTTTCTTCGCCTTTATCACGAAACCTGAGACTTAATGATTGTCCTTGATCGGCAAGCTCCAGCTGACTGAAAACAGCCTGGCGCTGCAGGCTCAGCCCAAACTGTTTTATTTCGATATGCGAATTCAAACCAAACTCAAATTCCCCGCAGTCACCCTGAGTTCTGCCTTCCCGCACCAGGAAAAGACGTTGATCATAGAGTCTGATCGAGTAATCAGGCATGGCAATTTCAGGCGTCGCATCGGGTTTTGCATGCAGTTGATTCATTAACTCCTGCAGGCGCGCCTGCGGAATTGTCGGCAACCCGGCTTCGACTATCCAGTAACGCACCAGGTTCTTGCGTCGTCCCGGGGAAAGCTGCAACAACCCGGGAAGGTCCAGCGTGGAATTACCATCTGAATCAGCTGCTTTTAATTCCGCATAATCAAGGGCGGCAATTTCATCAAGCAAATCCTGGGTTTCGGATTGTAATTCGCTTGCAGTAGAGAGAGCGTCCTGAAAATGTGGCCAGCGCTCCCTGATTGCTGGAATAACCTGGTTGCGCAGGTAATTACGGTCAAATCGGTCGCTCTGATTGCTGGGGTCATTAAACCAGGGAATTTCCTGTTGTGCGGCATACTGTTCCAGCTGCTTGCGGCTGAAATTCAATAAAGGTCGTAATAACAGGGCATCGCCTAACAGGCGTTGCTTTGCTATACCTCGAAGTCCTGCACTGCCCGAACCGCGCAAGGCGTTCAACAGGAAGGTCTCCGCCTGGTCATCGGCATGATGTGCAGTCACGATGCAGTCACCGGCCCGGGTATGCTCTGCGAACAATAGATAGCGTTGGTGTCGAGCCTCGGCTTCAATATTGCTATCGATATTTTTCAGATCAAGCTGGTCGACACGAATCTCGAGACCATAGCTACCTGCCTGTTCAATACAAAAGGCTTCCATTCGAGGGGCAATATCGAGTAGTCCGTGATTAAAATGCCAGGGAATAATCTGAAAGTTTCGGGTTTTCGAAGCCAGTAAATGTAGTATTACCGAAGAGTCGAGGCCCCCGCTAAAAGCTACGAACACCCTGTTGACATCATCAGGAATCAGTTCCAGGCATGATTGCATGAGACTAGCCGGGTGATAAAAGCAGGTATCCTATCAGGCTTCTCGATACTGGCCAAAAGCCATTAGCTTCTGGTAGCGTTGATCGAGCAACTTGTCGATAGTAACCGACTCGAGCACGTCCAGCGTTTCAATCAAGTTCTGCTTTAAAGAACTGGCGACCTGGTCATAGTCACGATGAGCACCACCGACGGGTTCCTTGATGATATTGTCAATCAGTTTCAAGGATAAAAGTCGTTCCGCAGTAATTCCCATTGCTTCCGCAGCCTGGGCAGCCTTGTCTGAACTTTTCCAGAGAATGGAAGCACAACCTTCAGGCGATATAACCGAGTAGGTCGAATACTGCATCATGTTAATGCGATCACCAATACAAATTGCGAGTGCTCCACCGGATCCGCCCTCACCGATAACCGTGCAGATAATCGGTGTTTTCAATTGGGATAGCGCGAAAAGATTCCTGGCAATCGCTTCGCTCTGACCTCTTTCTTCGGCACCGATACCCGGATAGGCGCCGGGTGTATCGATCAGGGTAAGCAGCGGCATTTTAAACTTTTCAGCCATTTTCATCAGGCGCAAAGCTTTACGGTAGCCTTCCGGACGTGGCATGCCAAAATTACGTTTGATTTTTTCCTTGGTGTCGCGTCCTTTTTGCTGTCCGATAATCATGACCGGTTTACCTTCGAGGCGTCCCACGCCGCCCACCATGGGGCTATCGTCCGCATAGGCACGATCTCCATGCAGATATTCAAAGTCTGAAAATATTCGTTCGATATAGTCGATAGAATAAGGGCGATTCGGATGTCGTGATAGCTGAGAGATCTGCCAGGCTGAGAGCTTGCCGAAAATCGAATGAGTCAGCGATTCGGCCTTACGCTCGAGCGTCTGGATTTCCTGGCTAATGTTGATATCCGAGTCATCGGTTACATAGCGCAGTTCTAAAATCTTTGCCTGAAGCTCAGCAATTGGTTGTTCAAAATCTAGAAAATTCGGATCCATTGGGCGCCATCAGGTAATCAAAGCTGAAGCTAGTTTAACCATTCGATAAATCGCTGTCATCCACCAGGTCTTAATCTGGTTGGGAAATTGATGCTGTAATCAGGCTCAGTGCCTCGGCCGGATCCTTGTGTTGGGTTATAGGCCTGCCAATCACCAGGTAACTGGCACCGTCCGCCAGCGCCTGTTGCGGCGTAACAATTCGTTGTTGATCATCTGCAGCGGCCCATTCGGGTCGAATGCCGGGCGTTACCAGGAGCGCCGCATCGCCCAGGTTGGAGCGCAGGGCGGGTGCTTCTTGAGCGGAACATACGACACCATCGAGGCCACTAGCTAATGCATTACGGGCAAATTGATCGACTACTTGCTGCAGTGGTTTTTCTATTCCCAATTCCCTCAAATCGGTCGCTGTCATGCTGGTCAAAATAGTTACCGCTATCAGGAAAGGGCGTTGCGGGACAATATCGATTCCCTCGCGTGCGGCCTGCATCATTGCGATACCGCCAAGGGCATGTACATTTAGCATCCAGACCCCAAGTTTTGCCGCCGCGCTAGCCGCTTTCATTACCGTGTTTGGGATGTCGTGAAATTTTAAATCGAGAAATACGTCGTAGCCATTACCGATCAACTCCTCGACCAGTGCAGGTCCGGCACTGGTAAAGAGTTCCTTACCAACTTTCAAGCGACACTGATCTGGCGAGACATTTTTAGAAAACTCGATGGCCTGCCGGTGCTCAGGAAAATCGAGCGCGACAATTATCCTGGGATCTTTCATGGCTTAGCTGGTTTCATTGAGCCCCAGTTTCGACAGCTCGGACATAGCCATTGTATGGCATGACTTTCATAGCCACATAATGAGCAGGAATACTCAGTTTTCTTAGCCTGCAGGGCTTGCAGAAAGCTTGATAAGGTTTCCCAGGTTTCGCCAAGTTGATCAGGATTTGACTTCAAGAATCGCAACGCAAATTCAAAGGCTTCGAAAGAAGGTGATTGATGCAATGTATCCGATAAAAACTGACGTGCTTTCTCGATCTCGTCATTCTGGGCATAATTTTCGAGTAGCGCCATTGCCAAGCGGGTTGAAGGATGCAGTTGGTGCTGGTTTTGCAGAAATTCCCGGTAAACCTGACCCTGTTTACGAAGGTAAATCTGCCGTGCGGGCTCGATGTACAATCCCATGTATTCCGGGCTCTGGCGCACAAGTCGCCGAAAGATACCCTTTGCCGCCTTTAAATTATCCGTTTTTATATGCAAATCGATTAATAATAAACTGGCACGCACACAATCGGTATCAACCTCGAGCGCACGATCCAGTCTCTTATGTGCCATAGGATGGTTACCACTATCAATCGCATCACTGGCAATTTCACACAAACACTGGCTATACACCAAACCTGCATTATTCTCCCCCTTGGTAAATAACACTTGCGCGCATTCGACGGCCTGCTCCCAGGATTTTTCGGCGACGTATAAATCGAGTAATCGTCGATAGGCCAGGTTGGGTTCGGCATTCAATTCGATCATTTCGCGATACAGCATTTCCGCACGGTCCAGCAGCCCGGCCTTGAGATAGTCACTTGCCAGTTCTGCAATCGCCATGTGGCGTTGCCTGCGCGTGAGATTTGGGCGGGCCAGCAAATTTTGGTGGACCTTTATTGCCCGGTCTACTTCGCCTTTGGAACGGAACAGGTTCCCAAGCGAGATATGGATTTCAATCGTATCTTTATTGACTTCAATCAGGTCGGTGAAAATCTTGATTGCATTGTCCTGATCATCAGCAAGCAGGTAGTTCAATCCCCTGGCGTACTTTTCGGTGAAGTGATCTGAATCGGGTTTACGACTGATGGTTTTGAATGGTTGCCAGCGACCCAGTAGCCAACCGATTAAAATTGCCGCGAGGACTAGTAGGAAAAGCCAGATATCCATGAATTGTTTACCGGCTCAGGACGAAGAGGATAAGTAGGCCTATTGTTAATTATTGGCGCGATCACGCAGCTCTTTGCCAGGTTTGAAGTGCGGTACGTGCTTACCGGGCAAATCCACCTTGTCGCCTGATTTGGGGTTACGACCAATTCTCGGAGGCCGATAATGCAAACTGAAACTTCCGAAGCCCCTGATTTCGATACGTTCGCCGTTTGATAAAGCGCTGCTCATCATTTCGATCAGGCTTTTTACCGCCAGCTCAACATCTTTATATGCAAGATGCCCCTGATTTTTCGATAAGTTATCGATCAGGTCCGACTTCGTCATCGAGGGTACAAATTCTGCGTCTTTCATCACATGGTCCGATAATCTAGATGGGTGACGGGTTTACACCCGTCACCCGATTATAAATCAGGAATCCATTTTTTCCTTGAGCAAATCACCAAAACTGGTGGTTGTTCCCTTGGCATCACTAGTTGCCGCATAATCCTTTAATGCTTCTTGCTCTTCGTCGGTATCCTTGGCCTTGATCGAAAGGTAAATACTACGCCCCTTGCGATCCATCCCGGTAATTTTGGCTTCGATCTGTTGGCCTTCATTCATAAATAAACGTGCGTCTTCAACTCGATCCTTTGCCATTTCAGAGGCTCGTAACAGGCCTTCAATTCCATCTCCGAGATCGACCACGGCCGCCTTGGCATCAACCGATATTACGGTACCAGATACAATACTACCCTTCGGTCTATCCGCAATAAAGCTCGCGAATGGATCTTTTTCGATCTGCTTGATTCCTAGCGAGATTCGCTCGCGCTCGGGATCTATAGACAATACCATGGCTTCAACTTCCTGTCCCTTCTGGTATTCACGCACTGCTTCCTCACCCGGCTTGTTCCACGACAGGTCGGTTAGATGGATCAGGCCATCAATATTGCCTTCAAGCCCGATGAAAATACCGAAGTCGGTTATGGACTTAATCTTGCCGGAGATAACATCACCCTTGTTACAGGTGGTGCCAAATTCTTCCCATGGATTGGGTTTGCATTGCTTCATTCCCAGTGATATGCGACGGCGTTCTTCATCGATTTCAAGGATTACAACTTCCACTTCATCGCCAAGGTTTACCACCTTGTTGGGATTCACATTCTTGTTGGTCCAGTCCATTTCTGAAACGTGGACCAGGCCCTCTACCCCGTCTTCAATCTCGACGAAGCAGCCATAATCAGTGATATTGCTGACATGTCCGAACAGGCGTTGACCTTCCGGATAGCGGCGCATGAGATTTTCCCAGGGATCATCGCCCATTTGTTTCAGGCCGAGTGATACGCGGTTCTTTTCGCGGTCAAACTTGAGCACAACAACATCAATTTCCTGACCAATTTCGACCACCTCGGATGGATGCTTGACACGTTTCCAGGCCATATCCGTGATGTGCAGCAAACCGTCGATACCGCCGAGATCCAGGAAAGCACCATAATCGGTAAGGTTTTTAACGATACCGCGTACGCGTTCGCCTTCCTTGAGAGTCCCAAGCAGTTTTTCTCGTTCCTCGCTGAATTCCTTTTCGACGACCGCACGTCGCGATACTACGACATTGTTACGCTTCTGATCGAGTTTAATAATTTTGAATTCGAGTTCTTTTTCTTCGAGATAAGCGGTATCACGAACCGGACGCACATCAACCAGTGAGCCTGGCAGAAAAGCACGGATTTCGCCGATATCAACTGTAAAGCCACCTTTAACCTTGCCAGTGAATCGACCGGTGACGATTTCGTCAGCCTCCTGGGCCTGCTCGAGTCGAGTCCAGGCACGTGCGCGTTTGGCTTTTTCACGAGACAGGCGTGACTCACCATAACCATCTTCAAAAGAATCCAGCGCTACTTCGACCGTATCGCCAATCTTGACGTCAAGTTCGCCGCTTTCATCGTAAAATTGTTCTACCGGGATAACGCCCTCTGACTTGAGGCCTGCGTTGACGATAACAACATCGCGGTTGATATCGACGACTTCGCCGGTGATGATTTCACCCACACGCATATTCATTTGGATGATGCTTTGCTCAAACATTTCTGCAAAGTTTTCAGACATGGAAGAATCCTAAAAGAGTTTTTCGATAGCTAACCTGGATACAATCAGCTATCACGTTTAGTTAAAAAAACCCTGCAGACAGTGCGCCTGCAGGGACCTAATTTATACAAGCTTAGACGTTTTCTCTGATATGGCTCAATACCAGTTCGGTAACCTGAGTCAGGTCGAGTAAACTCGAGTCCACGACTAATGCATCTTCTGCAGGCTTTAGCGGTGAGACGCTGCGACTCTGGTCGCGTTCGTCACGCTCGGCTATATCCGCACGAAGGTGCGCGATATTAGCGGATAACCCCATATTTATCAACTGCTTATATCGTCTATGGGCACGAATTTCGATTCCTGCGTTCAAAAAGAACTTAAATCGGGCTTTCGGGAACACTACAGTGCCCATATCGCGTCCATCAGCGACCAGTCCCGGAGGCTTTAAAAACGAGCGCTGCAGGCCCAGCAAGCCTTCACGGACCGCAGCATGGCGCGCAACCCTGGAGGCTGCGTCACCAATCGTCTCCTGGCGTAACTCAGCCGATACATCCTGATCATCCAGGAATGGAACGGCTAATTCAGCACCTGATTCAAAGCGGATATTGAAGTCGTCAAGTATCGGGAGCAGCTCGTTCTCCTGGTCCAGGTTGACCTCCTGCCGGATCGCCTTGAGTGCCAGCAAACGATATATCGCCCCGCTATCGAGTAGATGAAAATTCAGCTCGCGGGCTATATGGATCGCAAGCGAGCCTTTTCCCGATCCGCTGGGGCCGTCAATTGCGATTACAAAAGCATCTTTATTGGTCATTGATACTGATCCTGATTCCTGCCGTTTGAGCCAGTTCGACATAGCCTGGAAATGAAGTATTCACATTCGCGCAATCACCGATGTGGATTGCACCACTTGAGCGCAATGATGCGACGCTAAATGCCATCGCGATGCGATGATCACCATGTGACTCGACTTCGCCACCAGCAAGATCACCACCTTGAATGATAATTCCGTCAGCTTTTGTCTGCGCATCGATCCCGAGCGTGACCAGACCGTCGGCCATTACCTGGATGCGATCGCTTTCCTTGACGCGCAATTCTTCCGCTCCGCTTAGCCTGGTAGACCCTTCAGCGCAGGCGGCTGCAATAAACAGCACCGGAAATTCATCGATTGCTAGCGGCACCAGGTGCAGAGGTATATCAATACCTTTCAACTTTGCGCTATTCACCCTGATATCGGCCACCGGCTCACCGCCGATGTCCCGCTGATTAACGAGCTCGATATTAGCGCCCATTAAATTCAGAATATAGATTACGCCGGTGCGGGTCGGATTGACGCCGACATGCTGAAGGGTAATTTCACTATCATCGGCTATGGATGCCGCAACCATGAAAAACGCAGCCGACGATATATCAGCGGGTACTTCCACGTCGCGAGCCGCTAGTACTTGCGAACCTCTTATTCGAATTTCTGATTGATGCCTCGAAACCTCGCAGCCAAATCCCCGCAGCATTCGTTCGCTGTGATCTCGTGTCGGAGCCGGTTCACGCACGACTGTTTCTCCATTTGCATAGAGGCCGGCGAGTAGCAGGCATGATTTGACCTGCGCCGAGGCAACCGGCATATCGTAATCAATCGCATTCAACTCGTTATTGCCCCTGATTTGTAATGGTGCACGACCCCCGGGCTCACTTTCAATTAACGCACCCATCATCTGCAGTGGTTCGATTACCCGTTGCATCGGTCGGGATGAAAGCGAATCGTCACCAATCAATCTTGTATCGAAGGCCTGCCCGGCAAGCAAGCCCAGTAACAGGCGCATCGCGGTGCCTGAATTTCCCATGTCTAGATCGGCGTCAGGTTTCTTGAGGCCATGCAAACCGGCGCCGATCACCCTGACCTGGTCCCGGTTACGCTCGATTGAAACTCCCATTTGCTGAAATGCCTTAATCGTATTAATACTATCTTCACCTTGCAGAAAACCAGATATCTGGCTGCTACCTTCCGCTATGGATGACAGGATGATTGAGCGGTGAGATATCGACTTATCACCGGGTACGCGAATAATGCCCCTGACACTACTCCCGGGTTTGCAAATGAATTGCGTCATCAACAGTTTCCGATCAATGAATCGCGCTCCGACTTGGCCTTGCCGAACAATTTTAACAATTCATCGGCATCACCAGCGCTAATCGCTGCTGCAACCCGATCGAGTTCCTGCTGGTATTGCTCAATCAGGCTCACCAGTGCATCGCCGTTCGCAATACAGACATCGCGCCACATTACCGGGTCACTCGATGCAATACGAGTGAAATCGCGGAACCCCCCGGCTGCAAAACGAAAAATCTCGTCGTGGTCATTTAAACCCGACAGGTAATGCACCAGGGCATAAGCGAGCATATGGGGCAAATGCGAAGTGGCCGCGAGCACCTTGTCATGATGTTCCACGCTCAGGTACTCGATAATTGCACCGCATTCATGCCACATGGCTTCAATCACGGAGGTTGCATCGTGATCAGTTTGCTTTAACGGTGTCAGAATAACGCGGCGCTTTTGATACAGACTTGCAAAACCAGCTTCGACACCACTCTGCTCGGTACCGGCAATCGGATGACCGGGTACAAACCGCGAAACCAGATCGCCTAATTCGGCAGTTGCCGCGGCCACCACCGAACCTTTGACACTGCCGACGTCGGTAATTACCGCGGTGTCACTAATCGCAGGTTTCAGTTCTGCAAATACCGGCTGCATCGCGCCCAGCGGCACCGCTACGACGATAACATCGGCACCGTGCACGCAGTCTTTTATTGAAGATTCGAAGCTATCAATAACTCCAAGCTCAACGCCCTTCTCCAGGTTTTTCTGGTTGCGGCCATATCCGATTACCTGCCCAACACCACCCGCCTGCTTCAGAGCCAGCGATAGCGAGCTGCCAATGAGCCCCACGCCAATTATCGCGAGTTTATCGATCATAAAATGTCTTCCAGTATTGCGAACATCTTTTCAAGCTGGGATTTGCTGCCAACACTTATCCGCAGAAAGTCCGGCATATTATAATTCGCAACCGGTCTCACGATAACGCCGCGTTCCAGCAATGCCTGGTAAATTTGCGCACTGTTATCGCCAAATCGCACGCTCAAAAAATTCCCCGCCGACGGGATATAGTCGATCCCTCGTTGATCGAACCAGCTCTGCATTGATTGCAATCCCTGCTGATTCGAGCGTCGGCTCTGATCAACAAATGCCACATCATCGAGTGCGCTCTGGGCAGCGGCCAATGCCAGGCAATTGCCATTGAACGGTTGCCTGACACGATTGAATAGATCGCAAAGTTCGGGACTTGATACCGAGTAACCGATACGCAAGCCGGCAATACCATATATCTTGGAAAAGGTCCGTGTCACAATTAAATTTGGATGTTGATCCAGCCACTGCATGGAATCAGGATACTGCTCCATATCAACATACTCGAAATAGGCTTCATCGATGACGACCGCGATGTGATCAGGCACTTGTTCGATAAATGACTTGAGAGCATCGCTTTCCAGCCAGGTCCCGGTTGGATTGTTCGGATTAGCGATGAAAATCAGGCGCGTTCTATCTCCGATTAAAGCGAGCATTGCATCCAGGTCGTGGCCATAAGGCTGCGCTGCATCCGGGCTGAAGGCCTCAGCCACTTTTGCCTGTGCGCCGCAAGCCTGGGTCACCATCGCATAAACCATGAAAGCGTATTGTGAATAGATGGCTTCCCCCGTGCCATCGAGGAAACTGCGGGCTACCAGGTCCAGGACATCGTTGGAACCATTACCGATAGTGATCTGGTTTTCCGCAACCCCCAGTTTTTGCGCAAGCCTTTGTTTCAGGTAAAAAGCGTTTGCATCGGGATACAGTTCTATATGTTCGCTCGCCCGGGCCAGTACCTCTTGCACCAGGGGTGAGCATCCCAGCGGGTTTTCGTTCGAGGCAAGCTTGATGGCGTTACTAATACCGAGTTCCCGTTCCAGCTCTTCGACAGGCTTACCCGGTGAATAAGGGTGCAATCGCTTGATTTGCACCAGCGCGGAATCAATAACAGACATTAGAGTGAAGCTTTTGGGTATGAACCTAATATTTTAAACAACGCGGCCTGTTGTTGCAGCTCATTTAACGCTTCGGTAACGTTTTTATCATCTTGATGACCATCAATATCGATAAAAAATACGTAAGCCCACTTGTGTCCCTGCGCCGGCCTGGACTCGATCTTGTTCATGCTGATGCCGTGATCAGCAAGCGGTTGCAATAATCCCAGCAGTGCGCCCGGTACATTCTTGGTTGAAATTAACAGCGAAGTCTTGTCATTACCGCTGGTGCCGACGTCCTGACCACCGATAATCACGAAACGCGTGGTATTGTCAGACAGGTCTTCGATATTCTCGAAGCAAATCTTTAAGCCGAATATCTCCACTGCCGGAAGGCCGCAGATAGCCGCAGCATCGCTTTCGACGCTTGCCAGTCGTGCCGCTTCCGCGTTACTGCTGACTGGAGTCCGTTCAATCCCTGGAAAATTCTGGTCAAGCCAACGACGACACTGGGCAAAAGACTGCTGGTGGGAATAAATGTGCTTGATCCGCGATACATCCTGCGATTTGGAGGCCAGGTGATGATGGACTCGAATCTCGACTTCACCACAAATCTTGAGCTTGGAGTCCATGAACATATCAAGCGTGTGACTGATTACACCCTCGGTCGAATTTTCAACCGGAACCAGTCCATAGTTGGCATGCCCCGATTCAATCGAATTAAATACATCCGGAATGCTGCTCATGGGTACCGTCGAAACGGAATGCCCGAAGTGTTTGAGCGCGGCACTCTGGGTGAAAGTACCCTCGGGTCCCAGGTAGGCAATTTTCAAGGGTTGTTCCAGGGCCAGGCAAGCTGACATGACTTCCCGAATCAGGCGGCCGACTTCATCATCGCTGAGTGGTCCCTGGTTTAACGACTTGAGTCGGTTGATGACCTGGGCTTCGCGATCGGGTCGGAAAAAATCTACGCCCTCGTCTAGCGTCTCGCTCAGAGTTCTTTTGACGGCAGCGACATCGACCGCACAGCCAGCTCGCTGATTGAATAGTTCGAGTAGTTGCTCATCGATTGTGTCGATGCGTTTGCGAAGTTTTTCCAATGCATCATCATTCATGGATGCATTTTAACCATCACTGTCTGGGGTGTCATCGTCTGGGGTGTCATCGACGCTTGCCGCAACGGGTTCTATCTGTACCAATTGTTCTTCCTTACCAAGACGAATCAATGTAACTCCCTGGGTGTTGCGCCCCAATACCGATATATCCTCTATCGGGGTGCGCACCAGGGTGCCGCCGTTACTGATTAGCATGACTTCTTCGTCACCATCGGTCTTTATCGCTCCAACAACCCGTCCGTTCCGGGGCGTGGTCTGGATTGATATAACTCCCTGTCCACCCCTGCCCTGAACCGAGAAGTCCTCGACCCGGGTGCGCTTTCCATAGCCGTTCTCAGTAGCAAAAAGAATTTGCCCATCGTTGGAATCGACGGCGATCAGGGAAATAACTTCATCCCCGGGTTTAATCTTGATACCCCGCACACCGGCCGCGGTTCTGCCCATGGCGCGCACGTCATTTTCGTCGATCCGAATACCTTTGCCGCCACTGGTGAACAACATCAGGTCGGATTCGCCACCGGTTAACTGAACGCCAATCAGGCTGTCTTCGTCACGCAGATCAAGGGCGATTATGCCGTTAGCCCGCGGACGCGAAAAATTGGATAGTGAAGTTCGTTTGACTTTGCCGCTCGCGGTGGCGAAGAAAATAAACCGATCTTCAGGATATTCACGCACCGGCAGGATTGCAGTAATGCGTTCGTTCTCTTCAAGTGGCAGCAAATTCACCATGGGTCGCCCACGTGCAGTGCGGCTACCGATCGGTAGCTGGTAGACTTTTTGCCAGTAAACTTTGCCGCGCGTGGAAAAACACAATAACGTATCGTGAGTCGAGGCCGAGAACATCTGTTCGACGAAGTCTTCGTCTTTGACCTTGGTAGCGGCCTTGCCCCTGCCACCGCGACGCTGCGCCGAGTAAGACTCCAACGGTTGCGCCTTGGCATAACCGAGATGCGAAATCGTCACCACCACATCTTCTTCGCTGATCAAATCTTCAACCGTCAGGTCGGAATGATCGATAATGATGTCGGTACGTCGGGGATCTGAAAATTCTTCCTTGATCTCTTCAAGTTCGCGCCTGATTTCCTGCTTGAGTCGCTC
>CAXMSP010000173.1:0-4903 GCA_964196225.1 uncultured Gammaproteobacteria bacterium
AATAGTAAATTTTATCGACTTTGGGCATTATTGTGCTTTAATTAGTAGACAGATATCTCAATAATACCGTGAAACTATAATATACTTTGAGTTTGGTCAGACAATCCGAATCTCGAAAATAAAGACTGCTTATGGCTGCAACCAACATGAATTTGACCGGAATCGCGCGCAAGCTGGTTCTCGATAACCACCTCGATGAAGCCAGCGCGGTCGAGGCGGTCGAAAATGCGAACAAGGAAAGTATTCAGTTAAGCACCTATCTGGTTACCAATAAAATCGTCCCAGCGGCAGTGGTCGCGATGATTTCCTCGCAGGAATTCGGCTTACCGGTGTTCGATCTGTCGGTCATGGATACCGAATTAGCTGCTTTCAACCTGGTCGAGGAAAAGCTGATTCTCAAGCTCAATGCGGTGCCGCTGTTCAAACGCGGTAACCGGTTGTTCATCGCGATCTCGAGCCCGACCAATACCCAGGCGCCGGACGAATTCAAGTTTGCCACCGGTCTCTCGACCGAAGCTGTGCTGGTGCGCGAAGACCAGCTCGCCGAATTCATCGAAAAAGCTGTCAGCGCGATGGATTCCGGGATGGACGATATGCTCGACGACGATCTCGAAGACCTCGATATCGGCGGCGAAGAAGAGGAACAGCAAGCGGCCAGCGCCGCCGACGCCGAAGATGCACCGGTCGTCAAGTACGTCAACAAGGTTCTGGTCGATGCGATCAACAAGGGGGCCTCGGACATACACTTCGAGCCCTATGAAAAGCGCTACCGCGTGCGCTACCGTATCGATGGCATACTTTCCGAGGTTGCCTCGCCGCCGATCAATCTTGCCGCCAAGTTAACCGCCCGCGTCAAGGTCATGTCACGAATGGATATTTCCGAACGCCGGGTGCCCCAGGACGGCCGGATCAAGCTCAAGCTATCGAAGAAACGCGCCATCGACTTTCGTGTCAACACCTGCCCCACCCTGTTCGGTGAAAAGGTCGTGCTGCGTATCCTCGATCCGTCGAGCGCCCAACTTGGCATCGATGCACTCGGTTACGAGCCGGAACAGAAAAAACTCTACATGGATGCATTATCTAACCCTTACGGCATGATCCTGGTAACGGGTCCGACTGGTAGCGGTAAGACCGTATCCCTGTATACAGGCCTTAATATTTTAAATGTTCCGGAAACCAACATTTCGACCGCCGAAGATCCCGCGGAAATTAACCTCGAGGGAATCAACCAGGTTAATGTCAACGAAAAGGTAGGGTTGACCTTCGCCGAAGCTTTGAAAGCATTCCTGCGCCAGGATCCCGATATCATCATGGTGGGTGAGATTCGTGATCTTGAAACCGCCGGTATTGCAATCAAGGCCGCGCAAACCGGTCACCTGGTATTGTCGACACTGCATACTAACGATGCACCACAAACCCTGACTCGACTGATGAACATGGGCGTGCCGGCATTTAACATTGCCACTTCGGTCAACCTGATCATCGCCCAGCGTCTCGGCAGACGCCTGTGTGAAGAATGCAAAACACTGGATGACCTGCCGAAAGAAGTCCTGGTGAGCGAAGGTTTTACCAAAGCAGATCTCGCAGAAGGTTTGAAAATTTACAAGGCCGCAGGCTGCGATAAGTGTACCGGCGGCTACAAGGGTCGAGTCGGCATTTACCAGGTCATGGCCATTTCCGAGGAAATGGGGCGCCTGATAATGGGCGGCGCCAATTCAATCGATCTGGCCGATCAGGCTCGAAAAGAAGGCATTGACGACCTGCGTCGCTCTGCACTCAAGAAAGTTATGCGGGGCTTACTCAGCCTCGAAGAAGCAAACCGGGTAACAAAGGACTAAGCAATGGCAGCAAAAGCTAAAATCGCAGAAAAAGTTGAATTCACTTACGAAGGCACCAACCGTGCCGGCGCCAAGGTCAAGGGTGAAATTTTCGCGCTCAGTGATACCCTCGCCAAGAATGAATTGCGCAAACAGGGCGTCAATCCGCTCAAGGTCAAGAAAAAGCCGCAGCCATTATTCGGCGCGGCAAAGCCCGAGCCCGCCGATATCGCGATTTTTGCGCGCCAGATTGCGACCATGATGCAGGCCGGTGTGCCGCTGGTCCAGTCTTTCGAAATCATTGGCCAGGGCCACGATAAGCTATCGATGCAGAAGCTGATTCTGGCCATTAAGACCGAAGTCGAAGGTGGTGTCTCGCTGGCCGAAGCGCTGTCAAAACACCCCCTTTATTTTGACCCGCTTTTTATCAACCTCGTTAATGCCGGCGAGCAATCCGGTGCGCTGGAAACCATGCTCGACAAATTGGCGACCTACAAGGAGAAGACCGAGGCGCTCAAGGCCAAGGTTAAAAAAGCGCTGTTTTATCCGATCGCGGTATTGGTCGTTGCCTTTATCGTCACCGTAATCCTGCTGCTATTCGTGGTGCCCCAATTCGAGGAGCTATTTGACTCGTTTGGCGCCGATTTACCGGCGCTGACTCGATTCGTAATCGACCTGTCCGAATTTATGCAGGAATGGTGGTATATGATTGCAGGCGGCATTGCCGGTGCCGTTTACCTGTTTCTGAGAATTAAAAAGACCTCTCCCAGGTTGCAGGAGTGGTCCGATCGAATGGCGCTAAAGGCCCCGGTGGTTGGAGATATCGCAACCAATTCGGCCATTGCCAGGTATTCCCGCACCCTCGAAACCATGTCCGCCGCGGGTGTACCGCTGGTAGAGGCGATGGATTCGGTCGCGGGCGCATGCGGTAATATCATTTACTACAATGCCAGTCTTAAAATCAGGGATGAAGTAACGCAAGGCACCCAGTTACAAATCGCGATGCGCAACACCGGACTGTTTCCCAACATGGCGATCCAGATGGTCTCGATCGGTGAGGAAGCCGGTTCGCTCGATGCGATGCTGGCCAGAGTAGCCGATTTTTACGAGACCGAGGTCGATAACGCGGTCGAAGCGCTCACATCGCTGCTCGAACCCATTATTATGGCCGTACTCGGTGTCCTCGTCGGTGGTTTGATCGTGGCGATGTACCTGCCTATCTTCAAACTGGGATCCGTGGTCTAGGAATACCTGCTTGCTCGAACTTTTCATTTCCTTGTTCGAACAGCAGCCGATTATATATTTCGGGACTCTGTTCGTACTCGGAGCGGTTGTCGGTAGTTTCCTGAATGTTGTCATTTACCGGCTGCCGGTGATGATGCAGCGCGAATGGCGGCATGATTGCCTCGAATTTCTCGAACAGCCCGCTGCTCCAGAGGCAGAAAAATTCAATCTGAGCACACCCCGCTCACGCTGTGGTCACTGCGGACATCAAATCACCGCCCTCGAAAATATCCCGCTAGTCAGTTACCTGGTGTTGGGTGGTAAATGCGCCGAATGCAAGGCCCCGATTTCGCGACAATACCCTCTGGTTGAACTTTTTACTGCCATTGTTTCAGTAGTTGTAGGTTGGCATTTCGGCGTTAGCCTGCAGGCAATAGCGGCCTTGTTCTTGTCATGGTGCCTGATCGCAGCGAGTGGAATCGACATCGGTCACAAACTACTGCCCGATAACATAACGCTGCCGTTGTTGTGGCTCGGCATTCTGCTATCGCTATTCGATGTGTTCGTCAGCCTCGAAGCCAGTGTCATAGGCGTGATAGCTGGATACATGAGCTTGTGGACGGTATTTATGCTGTTCAAAGTGGTTACCGGCAAGGAAGGCATGGGATACGGAGACTTCAAACTACTCGCCATGCTCGGGGCCTGGCTAGGATGGAAACCGCTGCTCGTTGTAATCCTGACATCTTCGCTGGTTGGCGCTGTAGTCGGAATTACGATGATTGCACTTAAGAAAACCGAGCGCAGCACCCAGATTCCGTTCGGCCCCTATCTCGCCGCGGCCGGGTGGATTACGCTAATGTGGGGTAACGAATTAATGCATCTATATTTCTCCCTGTTCGGACTCTAGTCACGCTAGCCCATGTATGCAGTCGGCCTAACCGGTGGTATCGCATCAGGCAAGACCATGATAAGCAACCTGTTTGCCAAGTTCGGGGTTCCAGTCATTGACACTGACATTATCAGTCGCAAACTGCTGGTGCCAGGTGAGCTTGCTTACGATCAAGTTTGCGCCCATTTTGGCAGCGACATTTTAAACCCGGACAACAATATTGACAGGGCCAGGCTACGCGAAATTGTTTTTTCAGACCCTGCTGAAAAATCATGGCTCGAAACCATGTTGCATCCGCTAATTTATCAACGCAGCCACGAGGCGGTGCTTGAACACTCGCGCGCGCGCTATGTCATGGTGGTAATTCCCCTGTTATTCGAAACAAATTTTCAATCACTGGCCGATCGTATTCTGGTGGTGGATTGCCCGGCAGAGCTACAGATAGAACGTCTCGTGAAACGAGACAACATCGACGAGTCGCTGGCGCGCAAGATGATGTCCCAGCAGCTAAGCAACTCGGAAAGACTGTCCAGGGCCCACGACATCATAAATAATGGAAGCGATGACAGTGACCTCCGTTCCCAGGTTGCTGCTCTGCACCAAAACTACCTGCAACGGTCTGTAAGCTAGAAAAAATGCTCACATTTCGGTTAATACGGCATCGACATGTGGCACCTGTTTTCAGCTATACTTTAAATGTTTTGCAGATCTTCATGAGCGATGTCGCCTAGATACCAAATCTTCGAGCAGCCGTTAAACGAGCGTATCCGTATGTGCTTGCGTGTCGAAACCTTGATGAAACGGTTTCACTACTTCGCGGCATTAAAAGGTGACTGGAGTGCCTATAGCGCCTTGCTGACAATACTGGAGCTAACCGCACTGCTGGAACGTGGCGATTTGAAACAGGAGTTGATGAAAGAACTGGAGCGTCAGCATGGTTCGCTCAAGGCGCTGTCAAAACACCAGGGGATCG
>CAXMSP010000174.1:0-6901 GCA_964196225.1 uncultured Gammaproteobacteria bacterium
TGCTCAGCAGGTAGGCGATCGGATAACCGGCAATGATCGCGAACACGGTAGTCCAGCCGGCAATTTTCAGCGTCACCAGCAACACCTTAACGTACACCGCCTTTTCGATCAGGTGGGCATAGTGCTGCATACTCAGGGCGCCGCTATTATCGACAAAGCTCAGGCCCAGCAGAAGTATTACCGGGTAGAGGAAAAAGAAGCCAAGAAACAGTAACGCCGGAGAAATAGGCAACAAACTACCCCATCGCCTGGGCCTGGCTGCGCCAGCCCGGAGCAAATCGTTAACCTGCGTCGACGAGGCGCTCATTGTGCATTTCCTGCACTTTCAGCCAGAATCACGGTACGCGTGCCAGACCAGCCGAGACGTATCGGTCGACCGGTTTCGATACTACCGATACCACCGCGGGTAAGCTGGGTAGAGACCATTTCGGTACCATCAGCGAGCTCGACGAAGTACTTGGTGACCTGTCCGGTAATCATGACTTCCTTCAGTGTTCCTTCGACCATATTATCCACGGCTTCACCATTAACGGTGGCAACCGACTCCGGCCGCACCATAAACTTGACCCGCTCACCGCTTGCCACCGGGCCGTTCAACTGCCCCTGCAGGGTCATGCCAGCAGGGCCGCGCAACACCGCGTTATCGCCACGCACTTCCAGCACTTCGGCTTCAAAAAGGTTCGATTCGCCTAGAAAAGAGGCAGTAAATACAGTCGAGGGACGGAAGTACAACTCATCGGGTGTGCCGATCTGGTCCACCCGTGCATCGTTCATTACGCAGATACGATCGGACATCACCATCGCTTCTTCCTGATCGTGGGTCACATAAAGCACGGTGATTCCCAGGTGTTCATGCAAGTGCTTTATCTCGCGCTGCAGTGTGTCACGCAGTTTCTTGTCAAGCGCACCGAGCGGTTCGTCCATGAGGATTATCGATGGCTGGTAAACAAAGCAACGAGCCAGCGCTATGCGCTGTTGTTGACCGCCCGAGAGTTCACGGGGATATCGGTTGGCTACGTGTCCGAGTTGAACCATTTCCAATACGCGCGCTACTTCCTTGTCAATAGTCGCCCCATTCATCTTGCGCATGCGCAGCGGGAAGGCGATGTTTTCGAAGATCGTCATATGCGGGAACAGTGCGTAGTTCTGGAACACCATGCCCAAATCCCTTTGAAACGGCGGCAGATAGGTAGCGAGCTTGCCATCGATCCATATCTCTCCGCTGTCAGGGTCGTTGAGCCCGGCGATCGCCATCAGCAAGGTGGTCTTACCGGAGCCGGAGGGGCCCAGCAGCGTGAGAAATTCTCCTTCGCGCATTTCGATACTGGCAGCATCAAGAGCGACTACGGAGCCGTAGGTCTTGCGTACGTTAATGGTCTTGAGTTTGTGTTCGCTATTATTCATCGGCACACCCAGATTGGTAAAAGGAAGCGGCCAATACTATGGTTAGCCGCGGTAAGAACGGTGAAACAAGCCCTGCCGCGAAGCTTGGGCAATTACTGCGGGCGCGAGTTGAACCCCACGGCCCGCAGTCGCTAAATCAGCCCAGCAACCAGGTGTTGAAAAGCTCGCTGGCTTCTTGTTTGTGCTTGCCCCAGAAGTCGGTATCGACCGAGATCATCTTCGGCAGGTAAGCAGGATTGGTCGGTAAGACCTTGGCACGTGCCGCTGGAATGTGATCATAGGCGCTAGGGTTGGTCGGCCCGTAGGCAACGTGCGGGGTGTACTTCGCCTGCTGTTCGCCCTGCGCACAAAACTCGATAAACTCGCGGCACAGGTCGGCGTTAGGCGTCCCCTTGAGAATGGTCCATCCCTCATAAGTATAAAGTGCCTGATCCCAGACGAGCTCCACCGGTGCACCATCGTCGATGGCGACTTGCGCGCGACCATTCCAGGTAAACAGGCAATCGACTTCGCCGGATTTCAGCAACTGCGAGGTCTGTGCACCACCGGTCCACCAGACCACGACATCGTCGCGGATGCGGTCAAGGCTCTTGAAGGCGCGATCAAAATCCAGCGGGTAGAGATCTTTTGGTTCCACGCCGTCAGCTAGCAATGCCGCTTCAATCGTATCGAAAGGATGCTTGCGCAAGGCACGCAGTCCCGGGACACCTTTAGTATCCCACAGGTCCTTCCAGTTTTTCGGTGGATTCTTACCCATGGCATCGGTGCGGTAGGCGATCAACGAGGCATATACGTCGGTACCCATGATGAACTCACCCCGTAATGACTCTGGAATCTGACTGAGGTTACTGCCCGGTCCGCCCTTTGGAGCGATCGGTTCGAGGAAATCGATATTAACCAGCGACTGGTGTGATGCCTTACTCAGTAGCGCCATATTCCAGGTGTAACTTTTAGCCTCGATCATGGCACGGATCATTCCAGTAGGTTCATGCGCACCCTGAATGCCAACTACGGTAATACCAGTAGCTTCCTTGAAGGGTTCGTAGAAAGCTTTGCTAAAGCCGGGGGTAAAGGGTCCGCCGGGATCACGCAAAACAATTTTCAAATCCTGGGCTGAACGTACAATTGCCGGAAAACCAAACGTGGCAACGCCAGCACCCGCTATGGCACCCTTTAAAAATTTACGACGGCTGGGTACAAGACCCTCTTTGGTAATCTTCTTTTCAGGTGTTTTCATAAGAATTTCCTCCTGCAGGTATCTTATTAGAATGTAATGAATACGAGCTCACGCAAGCGCTGTATTGCCCAGGACATATTATTCGCCGCGGTGTATATAAAGTCCAATACCAAAACTTGTCAACCGTATAACGATCTGTTATAGATAAATTTCTTATTTAGACGGGAATTTAAACTATGAGATACAAGCAAATGCTAGCCTTTCGCATGGTGATGCTCAGTGGCACTGTGACCCAGGCCGCCGAACGTCTAAACATATCCCAACCTGCGGTTAGTAACTTGATAGGGAGTCTTGAGCAGCATTTCGGATTTCCACTGTTCGAACGTCGCAAAGGACGATTGTTTCCAACTCCTGACGCGCTATACATCTACGAAGATGTCGCCAGGGCTTTGTCTGGGTTTGAAAAAGTTTCACAGTCAGCTCACGATATTCGTGAGCTAAAATCCGGCAGTTTACGGATAGCCTGTATGCCTGGTCTTGCGCTTGCATTTTTGCCCGACGTTATCACTGAATTTCTCGTCGACCGCGACGATGTTTCGGTCACTCTACAGGTACAACCATCACTGAAGATTCAAAGGTGGATTGCAGCAGACCTGTTTGATATTGGCATCGCCGAATTGCCCTTGAGCCACACGGGAATCGACTTCGACCCCTATACCTTCAGTTGTGTTTGCGGGCTCCCTGAGAATCACCCTCTGCTAAAACATAAATTACTGACTCCGAAAGAACTCGACGATGAGCCATTTATTTCACTCGGTAGTGACCACATGACCTATCGGCAAATCCGACAGACATTCGCAGATGCAGGTGCGAAGTGGCGGGTGCGTGTCGAGGTCCAGCTATTTGCACCTGCGGCGAGGCTGATCCAGCAAGGTTGTGGTATCTCAATACTGGATCCTATTACCGCAGCTGAGTATTCTGGCCGTGGTGTGGTAACCCGGCCTTTTTCGCCAAATATCGATTTCAAAATTGGTATCCTACATCCCGCCGAGCACCCACGCTCATTACTAACAGAAGAATTTTCAGAACTGCTCAAGAAACGATTGGAGGATTTTAGGCTTGATACTGATTAGTCTCAGGATAAGCCGGTCACCAATGGCAGGTCTTGAATCGGAGCGCTATCTTCAGTCGAGCCAAACCTCACCCTTAAGCTAATCGAGATGCGGCACAACTGGTGCAATTCTATGCCAATGATCTGCTGACGTTTGTGACCATACCCGAGCCAGAGCAGGAACAAGATCGGGATCTGATCCGGTCACGACAAAATCTGTTAGCGCAGCAAACGGAACCGCGTAAACATATCCAGGCCTTGCTACGTCGAAATGGACGCCACTACAAAGTCGAGACCCAAAATAAAACCCTCTGGACCTTGCACCATTATGGCTGGTTGGAAAGAACCATCGAAGCCTCATCAGGGAGTCTTAAAGTCAACCTGGAATTGCTGGTACGCCAATTAAAAGGGATTAACCGCATTCTGACTGAGTATGGCCAGCAGCTTGAAGCACTGGCTAAAACACCACGCTATGGGCCATTGGTTCAGGCGTTAACTTGTTTACAAGGGAATCAAGAATCTCTTTGCCTTAACCATGATTACCGATATCGGTGACATCAAACGTTTCTCCCATTCACGGCAACTGGTGTCCTGGATTGGTATGGATATCCGGGAGTACTCCTCGGGAGGGAAGTACAACCGCTTCGGTATTACCAAGCATGGTAACCGATACCTGCGGACCGCTTTCATCGAAGCCAATCAACGTGGCTATCGCACAGCTAGAATAACCAAGGATTTAAAAGCCAGGCGGAAAAATACGGATCCTGAACTCATCAGCATCGCAGATCGTTGTTTGCGATGGCTGAATGAAAAAGGCAGCCGCTTGCTGGTAGCGGGCAAACATCCCAACTAAGGTTAAAGTGGCCTGTGCACGGGAAATGGTATGGTTTGTTTGGGAGTCTCTGAATAAGATGGCTGCCTAGAGAAATTCAGAAGCCATCAAAAATGAATTATTTAAAAACACCAGGTTGTCAACTACTTGAATAATCCGATTGATCCGGAGGATAAGACAGAGATTGGGAAGTCCCCGATTCCTTCCTTAGAAACACAAGCTCCTGAGTATAGGTTGTGGTAACCCCAAAACGGACAGATCTTAATGCGTTAACCAGCACGCGAATACGAGGATGTTAGTCCACGGTCAAAACCCGCTTTGTGATCAAGAAAGTAAATTTTCCGGTTGACAATAGGGGCGTCTATACGAGGAAATATTAACACCCTATTTTCACTATTCCACCAAATAAAGAAAGCCCGTGCGGTCTGCGAAATATGATGTCATGCCAATGTCAAATATGGAAGCTCACCGGCACTCTCGATCGATGGCTCTATAACAGCATTTAATTAGGCCAAGTCATGGCAAAAGGAACGGCCGCTGTGTGCCGAAAGCACTAGTTCCCAGCTGTAAAATGAACGACTGCTAGCCGGAAGGCCGACCTTCAAGTTCAGCCGACTACTTCTGCAAAGTGCCCTATTATAGATACTCATACCCGTCTCGACCATACTGGTAAAGCTGTCAGGTATCTGTCAGTGAGAGCGGGACATGCACCCGTTGACTACTAATAAGTGTGCCCAAACATACGATGCTCACTGCTTTGGTTGCGAGTCGGCGGGTCTATACCAGATCGGTGATCAGGGCTTCACGCCCGCAAGATGTGATGAAGACTATTAGGTCATCCGCACTAATGCCGGTGCTCTCGGTGTTAACCAGCGGATGGAAATTGAGCTGCTCGGTATCCATCAGTCCTGCGTCAACCACTACCGTCACCAGACCTTCCTCGTCGTTTAGTACAGCAAAAGGTGTCAACGCTCCAGGCACAATCCCCAATACGTCGTGCATCTGCTCGGCGGAGGCGAATCTGAGGCTACGCGACGCGCCGATGCGCGAGTGCAGGGACTTGAGATCGAACTGTCGGTCTTCG
This sequence comes from uncultured Gammaproteobacteria bacterium, assembly GCA_964196225.1. Classification (GTDB taxonomy): domain Bacteria; phylum Pseudomonadota; class Gammaproteobacteria. The sequence goes on from CAXMSP010000174.1 coordinate 5,609, forward strand.
TGCGCCACGATCAGAAAGAGCCGGCCCTTTTTGTCCTTCAGCAGGAGGTTCTTGGTGAACGTCCCGCGCATCTCGCCACGCGACGCCTTACCTTCCTTGACGGTCCGGTGTGACGGGTATGATACCGTAGACGCCTCGATCCCCAACTCGTTAAATCGACGAAATAACTGTTCGCGTTCGTCGCTCAAGGTTCTCCTCCTACCATATAAAATTAAGTCCGAATTTCGTTGGCATCAGTATATATCTGCCTGCTCGACCTATGCTATCAAGGTCCGGAAAGTGCCGAACTACGAAACCCAAGAATAAATTCTCAGTGCCTGCTTTCGATATTGATTTGATTTCTTCCCTCAGGAGTCCCGGATGCAGGCCGAATCCAGTGCTGCAAAATCTGCATATTCATCGAGGCGCATGAGAGGCAAATCATCATAAGCAGGACATTTCTGTTTCCGCGGCATATGAGGTAAGTAAAATCCTGCCAGAAGGCGGCAACCTTTAAACAGGGGTCAGTTTAAATATTACTGCACTTCGCCAGATTCTTTCAAATGGCGAACCATGCCTATTACGTTAAGTTCGCGCCAGCTATCATACGAAGCCCAGGTCTTGTATTTTTCCATCTTGATGCTTTGCTTGAGTTCATCTACTGACTTGCCGGCTTTTAATCCCTTTAGCACCGCCGTACGCAATTCTTCAAGATAAGCGATGCCGTCAGCAACATCGCTTTTCACCCCGACCGGACCGTGCCCACCGATCATCACTTCGAAATCAAGCGCGTCGACCTTTCTGACCTGGTCAATCCAGTGGTCGATGTTGGCGCCTGGGAAGTCGCGGTAAAAAAGTCGTTTCGAACTAACTGCATCGACCACGAAAGCGACGTTATCGGGACGCACTACCACTGCGACCAGATCGTTACCATGCCCGGGCCCGAGATAAGTCAGTTCGAAGGTTTTACCTCCCACAGTAAAGCTCATTTGATCGCTGAAGCGTATCGTCGGCTCCACCAGGTCAATATCCTCTGGTGCATTCTGATGCATGATCACGTTAGGCACATCTCCGTATTCGGTGCCGCCGGATGCGTGGTCGCCGTGACTATGGCTGTAAACCAGGTGGGTAATCGGCTGATCGGTGAGCTGACCAATCTCGGCCTTGAGCCAGCTGGCCGCCTCGGGGTTGATCGGGTCGGTCACCAGCACACCATCACCGGTTATGACGAACATATTCATATGAAACTGGTTCTGAAAGCGATAAACATCATCGGTAACGCGCGTAATTTCGCGCTTGGTGTCCTGTGCACCA
>CAXMSP010000175.1:0-12145 GCA_964196225.1 uncultured Gammaproteobacteria bacterium
CATGAATTTGCCGAAGCCATGCATTTTGCGAATCCCAGGAATGATACATCGCCATCGGCCGTTGAGTTATCGCGTTGAGCGGGTACCTGTCCTTGTCGATGGTCTGGTTTTCCAGCGGCTCTGAATAAAATGGTAATGGATCGAAGTGCTCACGTACGCGTTCGCGTAAATAATCGGGTGGCTGCCGACCCTCGCGCTTGCCCTCGGCCGCAAGTCGAAATCTCTGCAGCACTTCCGAGTAAAGGTGCAGGTTTACCGGATCGGTATAACGTATCAGGCCGTGATCCTGTGCCCAATGCAGGTAACCACGATTCCAGTTGCGCATGTACTGGAAAGACCTGGGTAACTCGTGCTGATAAACGCAATTATTTTTGGCGTACATTTCCCACTGGTTGGGATTGGGTTCCCCGCGCATGAATTTCTCGCCGCCCTTGCCGCGCCAGCCAGCGAGGAAACCGATGCCCGAGCCGGGTTCGGTTTCGTAGTTAATCACAAGGTCCTTGTAGTCCCTGAATTTGCGCGAACCGTCGAGGTTGAGAAAACGCGGCAGTTTAAGCCGTGTCCCAAGTTCAACCAGCACATCCTGGAATGGTCGACATTCACCCATTGGCGGCACCACCGGAATACGCACCGAGTCGGCCGGGCCTTCGAACTCCGAAATGGGCCTGTCGAGCATCGACATCGCGTCGTAGCGTTCCAGGTAGGAGGTGTCCGGTAAAACTATATCGGCGAACGCGATTGTCTCCGAGTGAAACGCATCGCAAACCACCAGGAACGGGATTTTGTACTCACCATCGTCATTTTTGTCGACCAGCATCTCGCGCACGCGGCTGGTATTCATCGACGAGTTCCAGGCCATGTTCGACATAAACAACATCAAGGTATCAATCGGGTAAGGATCGCCGCGCCAGGCATTGGTAATTACGTTATGCATCAAGCCGTGGACCGAAAGCGGGTATTCCCAGGAAAAACCCTTATCGAGGCGCACCGCTTCACCCTGCTCATCGACGAACAGGTCTTCCGGCGAGGCCGGAAATCCCAGCGGCATTCCCTCGAGCGGGGCACCGGGCTGCACCGCATCTGGCGAATTGGGTGGCTTGGCGCAAGGGGGAATCGGGCGTGGGAACGGCGCCTTGTGACGAAATCCGCCGGGGCGGTCGATGGTACCAAGAATCGTCATCAGGATACCGAGTGCACGGATTGCCTGAAAACCGTTTGAATGCGCCGCCAGTCCTCGCATCGCATGAAAGGAAACCGGGTTGCCGGTAATCGACTCATGTTCTCGACCCCAGGCGTCGGTCCAGGGAATCGGTAATTCAATCTGCTCGTCGCGCGCGGTAATGCCCATCTCATGCGCTAGCCGTCGAATCGTATTTGCGTCGATTCCTGTAATGCCCGCCGCCCATTCAGGGGTATATTGCGCAACCCGCTCCTTGAGCAGCTGGAAGGAAGGTTTAGCCTTGCCACCGTCTTCGAGTTCGAACTCCCCCATCAAACGCGGATCGGCATTGTCGCTGTGCGAATGTACCGCAGCGTCGAGATTACGATCCCACCACATCTTGTTTTCCGGTTCGATGCAGGTTTTCTCGACTTCCCTGTCCGAGCGCAGGAACAGACCGAAATCGTCACTGTCGGGATCGGCATTCACGAGGTCCGGGGAATTGGTGTAGCGCAGCAGGAAATCACGATCGTAAAGCCCGAGCGCGATAATTTCGTGGATGATCGCAAGCAGTAGCGCGCCATCGGTACCGGGTTTGATCGGAACCCATTCATCGGCGATCGCAGCATAACCACTGCGCACCGGGTTGACGGCAATAAACTTGCCGCCATTGCGCTTGAACTTGGCCAGCGCGATCTTCATCGGGTTCGAGTGATGATCCTCGGCGGTACCGAGCATGATAAACAGACGCGAGCGTTCCAGATCGGGCCCGCCGAACTCCCAGAAGGATCCACCAATGGTGTAGATTAATCCGGCCGCCATATTAACCGAGCAAAAGCCGCCGTGTGCCGCGTAATTTGGGGTACCAAATTGCTTGGCAAATAACCCGGTGAGCGCCTGCATCTGGTCGCGCCCGGTATAGAGCGCAAACTTTTTCGGATCGGTTTCGCGAATATGCTGTAGCCGTTCGCTGATTGTGGTAAAAGCCTCTTCCCATGAAATCTCTTCGAATTCAGAACTGCCCCGTTCGGTGCCCTGCTTGCGACGCAAGGGTTTGCTAAGGCGCGCCGGCGAATACTGCTTCATGATGCCGGAGGCACCCTTGGCGCAAAGCACGCCCTTGTTGATCGGATGTTTCGGGTTGCCCTGAATAAAGGTCACCTCGCCATCCTCGACAGTCACATTGATGCCACAACGACAGGCACACATATAGCAGGTGGTCGATTTAACTTCTCGCCTGGTCGCCGGGTTTGCTGCCATTTAAATGCCTATTCAGTTGTATTAGAAATACGATATCTAGTGTGGTGTTCTGAGTGCCAGGATGCAAAACAATAAATTTGATTGCAGCAAAAGCACAGCTAATAAGTATTATTTATTCACCTTTCCGGGTAATTAAAATAATTTATGGCAATTATGTTTAAACCGTTACTTCATTATGGCATTTCTGGTTTAGCCCAGGTAGACGCCTGTCATACCAACAGTGGCAGCGGTAATACAATCGAGCCACACTTTCGTTGAAAATATTGATCCGAATCACCTGCCATGGAAATCCAGCCGAGAACGAAGTAATTTACTGGTATTTCAGCCTTCCAGCCCTGATAGACTAGCTTGAGGAATGCAAGGGCTTTGGTGCAATTGACGGTCAGGAATGCCATGACATTGTAGCAATTTGAGGGTGAGGCAATGCAGGTAGAAACATGACTTTTGAGCGCGAGCGGGAGCAAATGATCGCCGATATCGAGTCAGGAGTCGCCCTCACACGCGCAATGACGGGACGGGATCATCTGGACCCACGAGTCATGGAGGCTTTGCGACGAGTGCCACGAGAAGATTTCGTGCCAGACGATATGCGCGGTTCGGCCTTCAGAGATGGCGCCTTGCCCGTCGGCCATGGTCAGACCATATCGCAACCCTACATAGTCGCCCTGATGACCGACCTGCTCGAACTATCAGACGATAGCATCGTGCTCGAAATAGGCACAGGAACAGGATATCAGGCAGCGATTCTGTCGCAGCTTACGAGCCAGGTTTATAGTATCGAAAGAATTCCAGAGCTCGCCCAGACAGCGCAACAGCGACTCAGCGGGATGGGCTACGAGAATGTTGAAACGCGTTGCAGTGACGGTTACCTGGGTTGGCCGGAAAAGGCCCCGTTCGACGGGATCATAGTGACAGCTGCCGCACCGGAGGTTCCACCGGCATTGCTCGAGCAACTTAAACCCGGTGGGCGCATGGTGATCCCGATCGGTTTACCCTATAGCCATCAGGAGCTCATGCTAGTCACTAAGGACCCGCACGGAAAAACTGACACCCATGACATACTCGGTGTCGCGTTTGTGCCAATGGTTGAAGGCGCTTAGGGTTTCAGCCACCCTCCCGATCCAGGCTCTAACCAATTACCTCGGTAAGGCTTTTCTTGTGCTGGTAGATTTTACTTCACGTTACTGGTCTGAATTCGCTACCATGGAAACCGACAAATAATAATTTAGTTTATTACTACCATTCCCACACTAGCATACGTTTCAGATGATTCGCATTGACAATGTCTGCAAGCACTTTGGTGGCTTGAAAGCAGTTGACCATGTCTCGATCGAGATTGCCGAGGGTTCGATCACCGGTTTGATTGGCCCTAACGGAGCCGGTAAGACTACGCTGTTCAATACCATCGCCGGCCTCTACGCGCCAACCTCGGGTCGGATTTATCTCGATGACGAAGAAATCACTGACCTCAAACCACACCAGCTGTTCAATAAAGGCTTGCTGCGCACTTTCCAGATTGCGCACGAATTTACGCGCCTGTCAGTGGTCGAAAACCTGATGATGGTGCCGGCGCATCAATCCGGAGAAAACCTCATCAATGCCTGGTTTCGACGCAATCGTGTCGAACAGGAAGAGCGTCAGATCAATCAACGCGCGATAGAAGTGGTTGATTTCCTGAACCTCGGGCATATTGCCGATGAAATTGCCGGCAATCTTTCGGGTGGGCAAAAGAAGCTGCTCGAACTCGGACGTACCATGATGGTAGACGCCAAGATCGTTTTTCTGGACGAGGTCGGCGCCGGGGTGAATCGAACCCTGCTGCGTGAAATCGGCGACGCGATTTTCAAACTGAATCGTGAAAAGAATTACACCTTCTGCATGATCGAGCATGACATGGATTTCATCTCGCGCCTTTGTGATCCGGTGATTTGCATGGCCGAGGGCGCGGTGCTGGCCGAAGGCACGGCCGACGAAGTAAAAAACAACGAGGAAGTCATCGAATCCTATCTCGGGCGCGGCTTGAAAAATAAAGGCGCCATCGCGTGAGTTTCCTCAGTGGCGAAAATATGGTCGGCGGCTATGGTGGCGCAGATATCCTCAAGGGTTGCAGTATCGACGTTAACGAGGGTGAAATTGCAGTCATCGTAGGCCCCAACGGCGCGGGTAAATCGACCGCAATGCGGGCCCTGCTCGGAATGCTCGACCTGAAACAGGGCTCGGTTCGATTTCGCGGCAAGGACATTTCCAGCCTGTCGCCACAGGATCGCATCGCCGAGGGTATCGCCTTCGTCCCGCAGACCAGCAACGTGTTTACCAGCATGACCGTTTTTGAAAATCTTGAAATGGGTGCATTCCTGCGTAACGACGAGATCTCCGAGACACTCGAGCAAATCTATGAGTTATTTCCGATCCTGGCAGAGAATAAAGACCAGCTTGCCGGTGAACTCTCCGGCGGGCAACGCCAACAGGTCGCGGTTGGGCGCGCACTGATGTCACAGCCGGCGGTGTTGATGCTGGATGAACCCACCGCCGGGGTCTCACCGATCGTCATGGACGAGTTATTCGATCGGATTCTCGAGGTGCGTCAAACCGGGGTAGCGATCCTGATGGTCGAACAAAACGCGCGCCAGGCACTGGACATTGCCGATCGCGGATTCGTACTGGTGATCGGTGAGAACCGACACACCGATACCGGCGCAGCATTGCTAGCCGACCCCGAAGTGCGACGCTCTTTCCTCGGAGGTTAAATGGAGGCTATTACCGATTTTGTCAGCGCTGTCGTCCTGTTACTTAACTTTATCGTGGTGCCGGGATTGTCGTATGGCTCGCAGCTCGCGCTCGGTGCGCTCGGTATCACGCTGGTGTTCGGCATTCTGCGATTTGCCAATTTCGCGCATGGCGACACCATGGCCTTTGGCACCATGATGACAATTCTGGTGACCTGGTGGCTGCAATCAAAAGGCATCAACCTCGGTCCATTGCCCACCGCTCTGCTCGCCCTGCCGCTCGGAATTGCAGCGACAATATTGTTGCTGGTTGTGACCGACAGAACCGTTTACCGGTACTACCGGCATAGCAAGGCAGTGCCGGTAACCTTCATGATCGCGTCGATGGGTGTCATGTTTATGACCAATGGTATCGTGCGCTTCGTCATTGGACCTAACGACCAGCGTTTCCTCGACGGGGAACGCTTTATCGTGCACGCCCGGGACTTCAAGTCCATGACCGGTCTTAGCGAGGGTCTCAGCATCAAGGTATCGCAGGGATTGACCATCGTGGTGGCTATTTTCCTGGTCGCCCTGCTATTCTGGTTCCTGCAAAAAACCCGTACCGGCAAGGCAATGCGGGCCTACTCCGATAACGAAGACCTGGCGCTGCTCTCGGGAGTAGATCCCGACAGGGTTGTATTGGTGACCTGGATTATTACCGCAATCCTCGCAACGATTGCAGGCACCCTCTATGGTCTTGATAAAAGCTTCAAACCATTCACCTACCTGCAGCTGTTATTACCCATGTTCGCAGCGGCGATCGTCGGTGGCATAGGCAACCCGATCGGCGCAATTGTCGGCGGCTATGTCATTGCCTTTTCCGAGGTCATGGTTACCTATGCCTATAAAAAGGTCTTCGTCTACTTGTTGCCACAAAGCCTGGAACCGCAAGGCCTGCTGCAGCTGCTTTCAACCGATTACAAGTTTGCCGTTTCCTTTGTGATCCTGGTGTTGGTGCTACTGGTGCGACCGACCGGCATCCTCAAGGGCAAGGTGTTATGAGCAACGCCTTCAAAACCCAACTCGCTTTCGCGGTAATTGCGCTGCTACTGATCATTATCGGCCTGGCACAGTCCTGGAACGTCTCGCTGGGCATTCTTAACCTGTGCCTGATATCAGCGGTAATGGCGCTTGGCGTAAACATGCAATGGGGTTACGCGGGATTGCTCAACGTCGGCGTAATGGGTTTCGCGGCACTGGGCGGCATGAGTGCGGTACTGGTGTCACAGGCCCCCATCGTCGAGGCCTGGCAGGCAAGCTGGGGCCGGATGGTGATCGCCGCGTTATGTTTTGCCGCTACCATTGTCGTATCGATAGCTTGCTATCGCAAACTCGCTGCAGGCCGCAACCGCAACCTGGTTTTGGCGCTGATAATTGTCGGCGGCCTGGCGCTGACTCGATTCTTTTTTGATCCCGCGGTTACGGCGATCGAATCGATTGAACCGGCCAAGACCGGATTCCTGGGAGGCATGGGGCTGCCAATCATTTTTTCCTGGTTATTTGGAGGTATCGTTGCCGCCGGCATTGCCTGGTGTATCGGCAAAGTTGCGCTTGGCCTGCGCGCGGATTACCTCGCCATCGCCACACTCGGAATATCCGAAATCATTCTGGCGGTTCTGAAAAACGAAGACTGGCTCACCCGGGGGGTTAAAAATGTAACCGGTTTATCGCGCCCGGTTCCGTACGAAATTGACCTGCAAACCACAACCTGGTTTATCGATTTTATGCGTTGGTGGCACAGTGGCTCGCTCGGCGCTCTGAACGAGGTTGAACAACAACTGGCGCTCAAGCAATTCGTCATCAGTGGATCGAGTATCTTCGTCAAGCTTTGTTATACGGGGCTGTTTGCCGGCGTCCTCGTCATTATCCTTTTACTCAGTGTCAAGGCACTGAATTCCCCCTGGGGGAGAATGATGCGGGCAATCCGCGACAATGAAACTGCGGCCGGTGCGATGGGTAAAGATGTTACCCGGCGCCACCTGGAAATCTTCATTATCGGTTCGGCAGTTATTGGCGTCGCGGGCGCGATGCTGACGACCCTGGATGGACAGTTCACGCCGACTTCCTATCAACCACTGCGTTTCACATTCCTGATCTGGGTTATGGTTATCGTTGGTGGCTCTGGCAATAACATGGGTTCTGTGCTGGGCGGGTTTTTGATCTGGTTAGTCTGGATTGAGGCCGAACCTATAGGCGTATGGCTGATGGCGTTTGGTACCAGCTGGCTCGATGAAAGCAATGTCATACGCATCCACCTGATCGAAAATGCCCAGCATATGCGCCTGTTCTTCATGGGACTGGTGCTGCTACTGGTATTGCGATTCAGCCCGGGCGGGATACTCCCCGAGGTGGTCAGGAAACAGGGATCATAAAAAAGCCCGGCACCGTAAACGGAGCCAGGTTCTGGGATGGGGCGGAACTATCTTAATGGATCTTAATGGTATTCCACTTGCCGTTACCGATTTCCAACTCCTTGTAGGAGCCAAAAACTTCGCCAACATCGTTGAACTCGACATTGGTAGCACCCTGGTAATCGACATCACCGCCGGCGGCGATAATCTTCAATGCCTTGTCAAGCTCACCCGGACCAATTTTCTTGCCCGGTGCATTGGCGACCATCATCATTTTGGACTGCAGCGCAGCTCGATCCGCCGAACCAGCAGCCTGCATGGCAAGCACCAGCAGGGCAGCAGCATCGTAGGATTCAGGAACAAACGGACCATCACCGGTAATACCGTTGGTCTTGGCATAGGTCATGAACGCATCGGCACCGGATGCGCCGCCCGGCAAGGTCGCGATCGAACCATCCAGCGCTGAACCAATCGCGGCAATCAGCGAATCACCGACCATGCCGTCAGCCATGATAAAACTGTCGAATGCATCCGCATCCACCGCCGCCTGGATAATGCCCTTCCCCCCCTGGTCAACATAACCAAAAACAGCGAGATGCTTTGAGCCCGAGGCAGACAGTGCACCAACTTCAGCCGAGTAATCTGCCTTACCATCTTCATGCGCCGCACTGATCGAAACTTTCCCACCTAGCGCCTTGAAAGACGCGGTGAAGGAGTCGGCAAGACCCTTGCCATAATCGTTGTTGGTATAGGTAAGGGCAACTTCATCGATACCGCGACTTTGCAAAACGGACGCGAGTACCTGGCCCTGGCGGGCGTCGGAAGGTGCAGTACGATAGAAAATGCCCTTGTCGTTAATTGTTGACAAGGCGGGAGACGTTGCCGAGGGTGACACCATCACCACGCCATTTGGTACCGCGACGTTATTGACGATCGCAGTGGTAACACCCGAACAATCGGCGCCCATAATCGCTGCTACGCCATCGGCGGTTATCAATCTTTCAGCGACAGACGAAGCCGCGGCGGCATCGATACAGGTCGAATCACCACGCACACTGGCAATCGATTGACCGCCGAGAAAGCTACCTGATTTAGATGCTTCTGAAAGTGCCAATTCGGCACCCGCAGCCATCCCGGGCGTCAGCGATTCAATCGGTCCGGTAAAGCCGAGAATAACCCCGACCTTGATATCATCGGCGCCAACCGAGGCTGACAAGGTCAGCAGGGTTGAAGCAATAAGTAATTTTTTCATTACGCACTCTCTCAGGCATGTTTTTGTTTTATAGCGGTCACGAAATTACTATGTGATTCCGTTCGCAGCAGCCAATACTAACATCGTTTTTGAGGGTATGCATGTGACCGGGATGCCGGAAAACTGTCTACTCGCCCGTTTTTACTAGCCTTTTCCATCAATTTCAGGCATTTTCAGGTGTTTTTCCGAAGCAACAGGATTCCATGTCAACCGATGTCAATATGACAAACCATTCTTTGCCTTCCAGCTGGCGGAAATTTCCGATTACGCAACAACCTGACTACCCGGATCAGGAGCACTTGCAAGATGTGGAAAACCGGTTGTGTGCCCTGCCCCCATTGGTATTTGCTCAGGAAATTCGCGACCTCAAGCAAAATCTAGCCAATGTCGCAGCAGGAAAAGGCTTTGTTCTCCAGGCAGGAGACTGCGCCGAATCCTTTGCCGAGTTCAGCGCCAATAAAATAAGAGATACATTCAAGGTGCTACTGCAAATGGCGGTGGTGCTGACTTTCGGGGGTCGACGTCCCGTTACCAAGATCGCACGCATGGCGGGGCAATTTGCCAAGCCACGCTCTGCTGATTTCGAGGAAATAAACGGGCTTTCGTTGCCCAGTTTTCGCGGCGATATTATCAATGCAGCCGATGTCGATCCGAGTGCCAGAATCCCGGATCCTGAGCGTATGCTGCGCGCTTACAATCAAAGTGCATCCACGCTCAACCTGCTGCGGGCCTTTGCCCAGGGGGGTCTCGCCGATCTGCACCAGGTGCATCGTTGGAACATGAGCTTTGTCGAAGCCAGTCCCGGCAAGGAACGCTACCTGAAAATGTCGGAACGTATCGAGGATGCACTGGGTTTTATGGAAGTGTGTGGAATTACATCGCAAACCGCACCGTCAATTCGTGAAACCCAGTTATTCACCTCGCACGAGGCGTTACTGCTGAACTACGAGGAAGCGCTGTCACGCATCGATTCTTTTACCGGCAGTTGCTACAACTGTTCGGCCCATTTTGTCTGGATTGGCGAGCGCACACGTCAGCTAGATCATGCACATGTCGAATTCTTCAAGCACATTGAAAACCCGGTCGGCGTCAAGATCGGCCCCGCCACCAGGCCGGACGACTTGCTGCGCTTGATCGACGCGCTCAACCCGGCAAACGAACCCGGTCGGCTGACCTTGATAACACGCATGGGAGCCGACAAGTTACCTGAAGCATTACCTCGACTGATTCGCGCAGTGCAAAAAGAAGGCAGTAATGTGGTCTGGTCTTCGGACCCGATGCACGGCAACACGGTTAAATCCAGATCGGGTTTCAAAACCCGCCAATTCGACGATATTCTGTCCGAGCTGAACCGTTTTTTTGCTGTGCACCAGGCCGAGGGGAGTTACCCCGGAGGAATCCACCTTGAAATGACCGGTGAACACGTCACCGAGTGTACCGGCGGTGCCTACAAGATTTCCGACTCGGACCTGGCGACCCGCTATCTAACCAGCTGCGACCCCAGGCTCAACGCCGACCAGGTACTTGAACTGGCCTATCTGATAACAGACGCGCTCAAACAGGCCAAACCTGAAGATTTATCCCGGTAACCGATCAACACTCTGGAACCAAACCTTATGACAGATACAGCCCCAGGCAAACTCGCCCAGGTATTACAGGCCGGCCAGTTTGCAATAACCGCCGAAACCTCGCCTCCGGACTCATCCTCGCCCCAGTCGGTGCTCGATCGAGTGGTCTGCCTGAAAGGCCTGGCTGATGCGGTAAACGTGACCGATGGCGCCAGCGCCCGGGTCCACATGTCGGCGCTGGCAGCGGCCGCAATCATGGCTCGGGAAGGCATCGAGCCCGTGCTTCAACAAACCACGCGCGATCGCAACCGCCTGGCTTTACAGGGAGACGTTCTAGGCGCCGCCGCACTTGGCATACATAATTTCCTGTGCCTGACCGGCGACAAGATGGCGGCCGGCGATCAGCCTGACGCCGCCGAAGTGTTCGAAATCGATAGCGGCGAACTGATGCGGCAAATGCGCGATATGCGTGATGCAGGCACCTACCCATCCGGACGTGAAATCAATCCCGCGCCATCACTTTTTCTGGGTGCTGCAGAAATGCCGGCAGAGCCCGGAGACAACTGGCCTGCCGCGAGGCTGCAGGCCAAGATTGACAATGGTACCCAGTTTTTTCAGACCCAGTATTGCTTTGAGCTGGAAAAAGTCAGGCGTTACTGCCGGGCACTGGTGGATGGTGGCTTTACCGAGCAGGCTTACTTTCTGATCGGCATCGGACCCCTGGCATCGGCCAGGTCGGCGCGCTGGATGAACGATAACCTGTTCGGGGTTCACGTCCCGGACGAAATCATCAAACGCCTCGAAGCTGCAGATGACCAAAAAGCTGAGGGACGCGCCATTTGCGCGGAACTGCTGCAAGGATTTTCTGAAATCGAGGGCTGTGCCGGCGCACATTTGATGGCACCCCACGGCGAGGCTTCCTGTGCACAGGTAATCCAGGAATCGGGATTACTCGAGCTCAGGAATTGACCAGGCTTAGAACCCGGTCCGATTCGGTTCTTGCAATCGCGCGACCAATGACCTGCGCCTGGTCATAGCCCAGCTGCCGCAACTGCTGCAAACAATCACCTGCCTGCGCCTCTGCAACGCTTGCGACCAGGCCGCCGGCGGTCTGGGGATCAAAAACCAGGGGATAATTTTCGTGAGTAGCGAGATTTTCGGTATCCTTGATGCTGTGTCGAATGCGGATATTCTGCGGTTGCAGTGAACTGGCAATACCCTGGCGCGACAGGTAGGCCACACCTGGATAGAGCGGTAGTCGATCGATGTAAATCTCGATCGCACAAGCAGACTCGCGTGCCATTTCAAACAGGTGACCGGCTAAACCGAAGCCGGTTACATCAGTACAGGCGCTGGCCTGGAACTGCCGCAAGCAGCTTGCCGCATACCGACTGGAAATCAGCATCTGTTCAATAGCGGCATCGAGCCAGTCGCCCCGCGCTTTACCGCGCATATCTGCGGCAAACAGAACGCCACTGCCCAACGGCCTGGTTAAAATCAGCAGATCACCAGGCTGCACACCCGTTTTCAATATCAAGTCCTCGGGCCTCGCAAATCCGTTTACGCTAAGACCACAACTCATCTGGCTGGCTTCACCACTGTGTCCGCCGACCAACAGGGTTCCGTTCTGTTGCAGGGTTTCGACCACCCCTGACATCAACTGGTACAAATCCTGGGATTGCTTGTCTTCGCTGCCATAGACAACATTTGCGATCACCATGGCACTGTGGGCATCCACACCCATCGCGTGCAGATCACCCAACGCATGATTGGTCGCTATTTTGCCA
>CAXMSP010000176.1:0-9542 GCA_964196225.1 uncultured Gammaproteobacteria bacterium
GCCTTTTTTGGGACGCCGTTATGGGGCGCCCTGGCACTGTCCATCGGCTGGGTTGTATTTGTATTTAATAAGGCCTGAGTGATTTCACCTAAGCACCATAAGACAAAAAAAATAAATGGAACTGCGAAACACCAATCTCAAACGACTCGAAAGCGAAGAATTTGATGTACTGATTGTTGGCGGCGGCATTAATGGCGCGGTATCGGCGGCCGCCCTGGTGGCCAGGGGCCTGCGGGTCGCACTAATCGATGCCCGCGACTTTGCCGGTTTTACCAGCCAGCACTCGTCCAACCTGGTCTGGGGTGGAATCAAGTACATGGAAGGTTACGAGTTTGGCCTGGTAGCGGGACTGTGTCGCTCACGCAACGAACTGTTGCGAAGCTTTCCGTCCACGGTCCAGGAAATCCGCTTTTTAATGACGATTAATAAGCAGTTCCGCTTCCACCCACTGATTATACTGGCCAGTACCTGGCTTTACTGGTTGCTGGGTCGAGGCCAGACCCAGACCCCACGCATGCTTTCCTCGCGGCAGATTAAAAAGCTCGAACCCTTGATAAACACCTATAACAGCAGGGCCGGCATCGAGTACTCCGACGCCTACCTGCACGACAACGATGCCCGCTTTGTATTTAACTTTGTGCGTAGCGCGATGGATCAGGGTTGTGTCGCCGCAAACTATGTCGAATCAGTAAATGCCAGCCGAGATGCCAACGGGAATTGGATCACCGAGGTGGAAAATAAGGTCGATGGCCACCGGTTTAGTGTGCGCTCGAAAATATTAATTAACGCAGCCGGTGCCTTTGTCGATAACCATAACAAACTCAGCGGAGTCGAAACCGAGTATCGCCACCTTTTTTCAAAAGGTATTCATTTAATAGTACCGAGCATCTCCGAGACCCATCGAGTGCTTGCATTTTTTGCCGACGACGAGCGCATGTTCTTTGCCATCCCGATGGCCAATCGAACCTGTATCGGCACCACCGACACGCGCGTCGAGAATCCAGTGACGGAGGTCACCAATGAGGATCGGGAGTTCGTGTTATCGAATATCAATGCGCGGCTAGATCTGCCTAGCCCATTAACCAGTAAGGATGTTATCGCCGAACGCTGCGGGGTTCGTCCGCTGGCAACCCGAAAAAACGGGGATGCTGGAGATGCTTCGGTTGATGTCCTTAATTTATCGCGTAAACATGTCATCGAAATGGACTCTGCAAAAAGACACATTAGTATTTTTGGTGGCAAACTAACCGACTGCCTCAACATCGGTGACGAAGTCAGCGACAGTGTATCCAAACTCGGCCTGACCCTGAAAAGGGTCGCCAAGTGGTACGGAGAGCCAGATCAACACGAACGCGAAGTCTTTTTCAAGCGTACACAGGATCTCGGGCTTGACGAGACTATCGCCAGCGATACCGGCGAAGCATTGAGCGAACGCTTATGGCGACGCTATGCGGGTCGCGCCCATGCAATGCTTGACGCAATTGAACAGGACCCCTCGCTACGCGAACCACTGGTTGAAAATGCCGGCATCCGTCGCTGTGAAATCGACTACCTGGCAAAACACGAAATGATTGTTACGCTCGAAGATTATCTGCGCCGGCGCTCCAAGATTGAGTTACTGGTATCACGCGCCGTACTGCGGCAATCGGCAGGATTGTTCGAGGCCTGTGAAAAACTATTCGGTGACGAGGCCAGGCAACGTTTCGAAGAGTATTTTTCGTAATCGCAGTCACTCTGGTGCAGGCGCAACGCGGCCCGACGTATCGGCTCGGGGGCCGCAATGACGACTTAACACGACGGGGGTTTCAGATGAGTCAGTATATTCTCAGCATCGATCAGGGCACTACCAGTTCGCGGGCAATGCTGTTCGATGAAAATGGACACGCCAGTTTTACAGCACAAAAGGAGTTCTCCCAGCATTTTCCACGTGATGGCTGGGTTGAGCATAACGCCGAGGAGATCTGGACCACGACACTAACGGTAGTGCGCGAAGCATTGCAGAAAGCAGGCGCAGAGAATCGTACAATCGCCGCGATCGGCATTACCAACCAGCGCGAAACCACCGTAGTTTGGGACCGTTCCAACGGTGAACCCATATATCACGCGATTGTGTGGCAGGATCGCCGCACCGCTGACTACTGCGAGACTTTGCGTGGCCAAAACCTCGAGTCCATGGTTACCGCTAAAACCGGCTTGCTACTCGATCCTTATTTTTCCGGTACCAAAGTCAACTGGATTCTCGAGAATGTCGCGGGTGCCCGCGACCGCGCTGACAAGGGAGAACTTGCTTTCGGCACGATTGACAGCTTCTTAATCTGGCGCCTGACCGGCGGTAAGGTCCATGCGACCGATGCCACCAACGCGTCACGTACCTTGATGTTCAATATCCACGAACAAACCTGGGATACCGAGTTACTCGAAATGCTCTCGGTGCCAGCATCACTGTTACCCGAGGTCCGCGATAGTGCAGATGATTACGGCATCACCAGTAAAGCCTTACTCGAGGTCGAAATTCCGATTGCCGGCGTGGCGGGTGACCAACAGGCCGCTCTCATCGGGCAAGCCTGTTTCGTGCCTGGCATGATCAAGAGTACCTATGGCACCGGTTGCTTCATGATATTGAATACAGGCGAGCAGGCGCTGGTGTCGAGTAATAAATTACTGACGACGGTGGGTTACCGCCTTAACGGCAAAACAACCTACGCGCTGGAAGGTTCGATTTTCGTTGCCGGCGCCGCAGTACAGTGGTTGCGCGATGGTATTGGCATCATCGACTCGGCACCGGAAACCGAAGCCCTGGCCGATTCGCTCGATTCTAATAACGGCGTTTACCTGGTGCCGGCATTCACCGGACTGGGTGCGCCACACTGGGATCCCGATGCGCGTGGCGCCATATTCGGCATTACCCGCGACACCGGCGTTGCAGAGTTGGCGCGCGCCACGCTGGAATCGATTTGTTACCAGACCTTCGATCTGCTGGAAGCCAAGCGCCGCGACGGGATTAAACCAACGCGACTAAGGGTTGACGGCGGTATGGTGCAGAACAACTGGTTTTGTGAATTTCTCGCCGACATACTGAATATCACCGTCGAACGACCGGCCGTAACTGAAACTACCGCGCTCGGCGCCGCCTATCTCGCCGGTTTACAAATTGGATTATTTGAATCGCTCGAGGATATTTCCACACGTTGGCAGGCAGACCGGGAATTCGAATCGGAAATGGAGGCCAGCCATCGCAATTTGCTGCTCGCTAACTGGCACGCGGCGGTAATCAAGGTTAAAACCGGCGCTTGAGGTAATTGCTAAAGCCTGCGCGGTAGGAAAGTCGCCATGAAACTTGCGCTAAATAAAATTGCAGCCAGCACCAGGTAATAGACTTCGAATGGGGCGAGCAATAAGACTACCGACACCAGTAAAGGTGTCAATAATTGTGATGCCTCACGCCAGGTCGAAAAAATCATCGTCATCTCGGTTCTTTCGCGCGGTTTGACCATACGCATAAACGGAATATTACCCAGCACATCGATGGTGGCGCCACCAACCGCAGCCAGCACCCAGAATAGCAGGCCAATCGGCTTCGGTTCGCCGGTAAAATACAACATTAAAATCGATCCGCCAGTCAAGATAAATGCATAAACGATAACTACCCGGGTGCCGTAGCGAATCGACAGCCGGCGAATCAATGGGCTTATTAACAGCAATCCGCTCACCAGTGAAAGCAGCCCACCGGCAACCCAGTTGGGCAGGCTCGCCTCGATCACGTAAATAGGGCCATAGATAAAAAGCGACATCCAGAATATAGAACGTGACAGGGTAATCCAATAGGCAATACGCAAGGCTGGCTGCTCGAAGTAACGTGGGATTATTTTGAAAACGTTGATCGAGGGGGATTTTGCCGGTTGGATAACCTGGCTGTGTCCCAGGCGCAGATACCAGAAATAAGCCAACATGCTTAACGCGGCACAGGCCGTCAGTAGGAATGGAGCCCAGTGGAAATAATCCTCCCACAACCACAGGCCCAGTGACGGACCGATCATCCACGCGATTCCGGTATAGAGCAGGCGCTTTGATTCGGTGAATATAAGATCTTTCTTACCGATATAATCCATGATGTAGAGCGACATACAGACAGAGAATAGCGAGGTCGCAGCCGATTGCAACCCAATCGCGAACGCGATAACCATACCGTCGCCGAAGATTAGAATCAGCACCGCGAAAATCGTGAAGCCAACCCCAAGCGTCAAAACCCAGCGTCTATGCAGTAGCCGCTCCAGAAACGCGAAGTTGAGGGTGATCATCAGGGTCAGAATCGACGCCAACAGGTAGGCGCGCGTCACCAGTTCCTTGGAGCCCAGCGACTCGAGTGCCAGCAAGGGAATGATTCCGATAATGAGAGAACGCGCAAAACCTTCAAACGCATTCAACCTGGCGAGTGGTTCGCCCGCCGCATTACCCGAAAACGCCTGTAACCCGGTAGGCCTCCGATCAAACAATAGCTGTTCCTAAAAATATCTCGACGCTGCATGCATCCTATTGGAATTAGCAGGATGATGATAACTATTAAATTCGATCAAGATGATCGAGATACCAGATGCTACTTAACCCGTACGCAGCACTATTTTTGGCGCAGGACAGCGTCCCTGTAACAGTTCACTGAAGGCTTCGGCACCACTGGCAAGCGGTCGCTGTTCGATCCAGTTCAGGTTACCGAGCGCACCGCTGTTTAATTTCGCCAGTGTTGCGCGCAAATCGACTGGGGTATAGGTATAGGTACCAATGAAGGTAATTTCGCGCAAGGTCATGGCACGAACGTCCATCGAACCCTTGTTGTCCATCAGCCCGATATGCACGATGACGCCGCCCGAGCGGGTCGCAATCACCGCCTGCTCGCGCGTTACCGCACCACCAACCGCGTCAAACACGCAATCGAAGTGCTGCTCCTCAGGCTTTTCCTGTGTTGGATCGAGTAGTTTAAAATCGCAATGTTGTTCGATCAGTTCGCGACGTAACGCATTGGTTTCTGCCACGACGATTTCCTCAACCCCCTTGTCCCGCAATATCAGTGCGGTCAATAGCCCGACCGAACCGGCACCAATCACCAGCGCACGGGATTCACTTAAGGGTCGACTGACGACTCGCTCGGCAAGCAACACCGCGTGTAAACCAGTCGCGCCCGGCTCCGTCAGCGCCGCATGTTCACCCGGCATTCCCTCGGGCACCGGAATCAGGTTTGTTTCCGGGATCACAATCTTTTCGGCAAAGGCACCGGCTCGGTACATGCCGATCAAGTCACGACTGGCGCATAAGTTCTGGCGTCCACCCAGGCATTCGTCACAGACGCCGCAGGTAATTAACGGGTTCAGCACTACCCGCTGACCGGCACTTGTACCTTCAAGTACAGTACCTACCGCTTCGTGGCCCAGTATCAACGGGGGTACGCGCCGTTCATCATGCCCGAGATAGGCATGCATGTCCGAGCCACAAATACCGACCGACTCGATTGCAATCAGCGCCTCACCATGCCCGGCCACGGGCTCCGGTTCATCACGGTAAGTCATTTCCTCGTTGGCGGTGTAAACCAGTGCTTTCATTTTGCCGTGAATCCTCCATCTATGGCCAGGGTCTGGCCGGTAATATAACCCGACGCCGGCGATGCGAAAAACAGCGTCGCCCCCGACAGGTCTTCAAGTTCTCCATTACGCCCGATGGCAGTCTGCTGCGCGAAGCGTTCCCGGCTCTCGGGATCATCAAATACAGTGCTGGTAAGCTCGGTCGGAAAAAACCCTGGCGCGATGGCATTGCAACAAATACCGTCGCCTGACCAGGCTTCTGCCATGGCCCGTGTTAACTGACAGATGCCACCCTTGGAAGCACCGTAGGGCAAGCCATTGGGAAAGGCTCGCGTCGATTGCAGGGAAGCGATGTTGATCACGCGACCATAATTTTGACTGCGCATTTCCGGCACAAATTCGCGCGTAAAGAAAAATGGGACGGAAAGATTCAGGTTTAAAGTTGCATCCCAGCTTGCGATCGATACCTGGTCGACAGGCTCGCGCAGATTGAGCCCCGCGGCATTGACGACACCATCGATACGACCAGTTTTGACCGAGGATTTGCATTGTACGGCGATATCAGCAAGCTGCTCACGCTGCTCGAGGTCCGCTACCACGTAGCTGGCTTTGTCTTTATCAGAATTTATTTCATTGACAGCCTCGACCAACGCGGCTTCGCGCCGCGCAACCAGCACCACACCGGCCCCCGCCCGTGCCAGAAATCCCGCCATGGCGCGGCCAATCCCGGAACTCGCTCCGGTCACAACAAAGTTACTACCGGCTAGTTTGAACTGGTCGAGAATATCAGGCATGCCGAGATTTTACTCGATACCCAGATCGAATTCCTCTCCGGGAAAATACTTGTACAGTCGATCGTCCCCGGACCGTGCATGGCCTTCCATACCTTCGGAGCGTGAAATCCGTGCGGTAACCGCACCCACTTCCCGGTTGGCTGCCTCGGTCATGCGCTGCCAGGTCAGAACCTTGATGAATTTGCTGACACTAAGGCCCCCGGTATAGCGCGCAGCCCCCTTGGTCGGCAGAATATGATTGGTACCGGAACACTTATCACCGTAGGCGACCGTGGTTTCCTCGCCGAGAAACAACGAGCCAAAGTTGCTTAAATGCTGCAACCACCAGTCAAGATCTTCACACTGCACCTCGAGGTGCTCCGGTGCGTAATCATCACTGATTTTGACGGCCTCTTCGCGGCTATCGACCACCACTACTTCGCCATAATCGCGCCAGGCGCTCTCGGCTGTTGAACGATTGGGCTCGGCCATACGCTCGATATACTTCGGCATCAAATCGATGACCTGCTGTGCCAATTGCGCCGAGGTGGAAACCAGCCATGCGGGTGAATCGAGACCGTGTTCGGCCTGGCCGGCCAGGTCGGAGGCAACGATTTCCGGATCTGCCGAGTCATCCGCAATCACCAGGATTTCGGTGGGGCCGGCAAACAAGTCGATACCCACACGCCCGAACAGAATTCTCTTGGCCTCGGCGACAAAACGATTACCGGGCCCGACCAGGATATCGGCCGGGTGACCGGTAAAAAGACCAAAGGCCATCGCGGCAATACCTTGCACGCCGCCCATGGAGAGAATCGTATCTGCGCCAGCCAGGTCGGCGGCATAAACGATCGCGGGATGTACCCCCCGATCCGGATGCGTCGGTGAACAGGCGATCACCTGTTTGACACCGGCAACCCTGGCGGTGGTGATGCTCATGATCGCCGAGGCAATATGCGCGTAACGCCCGCCCGGCACGTAACAGCCCGCGGTATTAACCGGAATCAGACGCTGTCCGGCAAACAATCCCGGCGACAACTCAGTTTCAAACTCACTCATACTGGCCAGTTGCGCTTCGGCAAAACTTTTTACGCGCTGATGGGAGAACTGAATGTCGAGTTTAGTCTGTTCCGGAACCAGGGCGATCGCAGCATCGATTTCCGCACGACTCAATACAATATCCTTGTCCCAACCATCGAGCTGTTTAGCATACTCACGCGCCTTGGCTTCACCGCCCGCCTCAATTGCGCCAAGCATATCAGCTACGATTTTGCGCGTATCGTCCTCACCGGTCGCTGCGGTTTTTTCCGCTTTCTTCAAATACTCGATAGTCATTGGTGTGTTATAATGATACTCAAAGTCTCATTTTTGCAATTTTTAAACGGTATTGCAACGAAATTACCACTTTTTTCCCAGAATCATGTCGGCTGCCTTCTCCGCAATCATGATTGTCGGCGCATTGGTGTTGCCGGATACGATCTCCGGCATGATCGAAGCATCGACTACACGCAATCCATCGAGTCCATGTACACGCAACTCCGGATCGACCACCGCGTCCGCATCGACCCCCATTTTACAGGTACTGGTCGGATGGTAGATTGTCTGGCTGTAATTACGCGCGGCCTCGAGCAGTTCAGCATCGGTCTGAAACTGCCGACCCGGCACATACTCATCGATGACACAATTTCGCAGAGACGGTGCTTCGCAGATACGTCGGGCGACTTTAATACCGCCGACGGCGACCTCGCAGTCGCGCTCGTCGGAGAGATAATTGGGCATTATCGCCGGCGCCTGCAGCGGGTCCGGTGACTTGATCGCAACATAACCCCGGCTGTGTGGTCGGAGCTGGCAGACCGACGAGGTGAACGCCGAGAACGGATGCACGCCATCACCGGGTTTGTCCGCCGACAGGGGCTGCATGTGGAACTGGATATCGGGACGCTGCACCGCATCGCTGGACCGGGTGAAAATCGCGATCTGGCTGGCGGCCAGGGTCAAAGGTCCGGTTCGGGTCAGCACATACTGCATGCCCACCAGCATGCGTTTTACCCAATTGTTCAACTCATCGTTGAGGGTGTGCTTGTTAGTCTTGAACACGAGACGGATCTGCAGGTGATCCTGCAGGTTCTTGCCGACCCCGGGGAGCGCATGCCGTGTTTCGACCCCCACGGCTTTCAGTTGTTCGGGGTCACCGATACCGGAACACTGCAAAATCTGCGGCGAATTGATCGCGCCGGCGCTGAGGATGACTTCGGCACTGGCCATCGCCGAGCGTTGCTGGCCACCCTGCCGATACTGCAGCCCGGTTACCCGTTTACCCTCCAGGATCAGCCCGGTTGCCTGGGCGTTGGTCAACACCCGGAGATTCGGCCGTTTTTTGGCGGGTCGGAGAAAACTCTTCGCGGTACTCCAGCGAAAACCCCGATACGCGGTCTGTTGAAAATAACCGACCCCCTCCTGCTCGGCACCATTGTAATCCTCGTTGAAAGGAATACCGATTTCGGTCGCGGCCTGGATAAAATGTTCAGCAATCGGTCGTCGCAGGCGCAGGTCCGATACCTTTTGCAACCCACCCACACCGTGAAACTCGTCGGCGCCACGATCATTGTCTTCCGATTTCTTGAAGTACGGTAGTACCTCTCGAAAACTCCAGCCAGGATTACCCAGCTCGGCCCAGCGATTGTAATCCTCCGGCTGACCGCGCACGTAGAGCAAACCGTTGAGCGCACTCGACCCACCGAGCACTTTACCCCGGGGCCACTGCAGCCGACGTCCGGCGATACCCGGGTCCGGTTCGGTCAGGTAACACCAGTCGAAACTGGGATTATGCATGGTTTTGAAATAGCCGACCGGTATGTGCAGCCAGGGGTTTAAATCCCTGCCCCCGGCCTCGACTAACAGCACCTTGTGCGCCGGATTCGCCGACAGCCGATTAGCGAGCACGCAGCCAGCCGATCCGGCGCCAACGACGATATAATCGAATTGATCCACGAGCCCCTTACCGTTATATGATTCGACTCGACGATACAACAATTACTGCTAAAATGGAACAAATAACCTCGTTTAAGCCTCGTTGACGAGTCTGTTGGGTGGTTCTACTCAAGAATAGCTGCATCAAGTTCGGTTTTTGGGATACCGAGACGAAATTTATGTGTATTTAGCTCTGTTACTCAATCGCAAAAAGTTGTAATATCGAGAC
>CAXMSP010000177.1:0-30673 GCA_964196225.1 uncultured Gammaproteobacteria bacterium
GCAACTTCGACCGCAAGAATTTTAAAACGCGACGCATAGGCGTAGGACATGACCGAGGTGCAGGACCCAACGTCCATTTTCAAAGGGTCGAAATGATAGCGGGTTTTTTCAGATCGCTCGACCAGCCAATCGGTTAGCATATCGAGCGTCAGAATCTGTTCAGGATGGGATTTATGATTCCACTGTCTGCCGGCAATAATTTCCAGCGGATGAAGGTTTTTTCTGTCCTGGGCGGATACCAGCGATGTGACCATACTGGCCTTATCCTGCTCAACAATCTCCTCGGATACCAGTTGCTCGAGTATCCATTCCAGGGTGCAGACGGGTTTAGTCACGGTTTAGTCTTAAGATGGTTTTCACTTCATATTAGCAGGAATTGGCAGAGTTGCATTGCACATTAATGCACAGGGATTTACTTCGCCTGCCAATTTTGAATGAATTGCTCGATCATCTCACGCGTAACCGGACCTACCTGTCGTGCCACGACTTCTCCAGACGGGGCAACCAGGAACGTCGTTGGTAAACCCGGAATCAGTCCCAGTTCCGATTGCTGGGTTGGTTTCGATACAAAAACGGGGTAAGTGATGAAATAATCTTCAAGAAACTCCGCCAACTGCTGCTTGCCTATCAGTTCCGTATTAATCCCGAGAACCAATGCATCCTTGTCGGCATGCTCATCATGAAATGCCTGGAGTTCAGGCATCTCGACAATGCACGGGGGGCACCAGGTAGCCCAATAGTTAACCACAACCCACTGACCCTGATAACTTTTAATGTTTACCTTGTTTCCATGAATATCGGTCAGTGGCATATCCACCGCCAATACGGCATTTGGCAGGATAATCAATAAAATTAGTGTTAATGAAATACGCTTCATAAAATCGGCCAGGCCACTTATATCCACATTAGGAATAGGAGAGATTTTAAAGGGTTTGGTTCAATTGTATGGCTTAAGCGGCCGAAACACCGGCCTGAATGTCTGGGTGAAAGCAAAACAATTCAAGCCAGGTTAAAATTCCGGCCCTTTAATAATTCCCGGTCTAGCGGATGATCTATCTAAAAGCAAAAAAAAGCCCGCAATAAGCGGGCTTTTTCTCAACCTGTAATATTCTATTGCGCCAGGTAATCCAGGTCGGATGCCTCGGTTTGACCGATTGTCCAGGCACCTCGAGTCTTCGCATGCTCTATTGCTGCTGCACGCTCAGGACCTTTGGCTTTCGGAATATAAAAGTACTGGCCAGGGTGAATCAGGTCGGCATCTTTTATTTGTCCTGAATTGGTCTTGTAAATCAGGGGCCACATGAATGGGTTGCCATAAATGGTGTCCTGACCGGCAATGTTCCAAAGATTGTCACCACTGACGACTAGATATCCACCAAGGTACGGTGACTCTTCTGCCATTTCGGTAGTCTCTTCGACTTCCATTGGCTGGGCCATGGCGGCGATTGCTGCTGCCGCAGCATCTTCTGCCTTGTTAGCAAGAATCTTGGCGCGAACGTTTTCACAATCTGCGGCAGCTTGTTCTGCTTCCGCGATTATCTTCGCGTTTTCTTCCCAGTCGGCACCAAGGTTCCTGGCACGAGCATTTTTCAGCTTGGCGGCATATATTGCGTTGCGTACTTCAGGAGTCGCACCCTGGCATTCCTCTTCCATAGCGACCTCGGTCATCTCATCAGAAGATTGCTGACAGCCGACCATAAGGCCAGAGGTCAACAGCGCGATAGCAGCAACTTTAAGGAGTTCGGTTGGTTTCATCTATTCTATTCTCCGAGAACTTTATTGAATTAAGAATTGGGTAATTATTGAGAGCCCATTTTGCCCAGAAGACTACATCGATCAAGCCCTTAGAGCAAGTTTTTAATGTAAATATTACTCAATTAGCGGAGATTATAGACCAAATTCCAATGTTTTCACCCTAACGACAAAATAGCCTCGAAAAGACCCTTTTTTAAACCCCTTAATTTCGCTATTGCTAATAAAGCATCGATATTGTAAAACTGCGGCAATTTGGCTTGCAAGAGTCCTCAGGAATGAATGAATCCAGGCTTGTCATGTATCACAATCCCAACTGCAGCAAATCTCGCGAAACACTGCAGATACTGGAAGACAACCATCAGAGTCCCGATATCATTGAATATCTCGAACAACCACCCACACCGCAGGAATTAAAGGACGTGATTAAAATGCTCGGGGTCTCGGCGCGGGATCTACTGCGCACCACGGAGCCGGTTTACAGGGATGCTGATCTGGACGACGATACCCTGACCGATGATGAAATTATCGAAGCGATCTGTGAGTACCCCGCGTTATTGCAACGCCCCATCGTAATTTCAGGCGCCAGGGCAGTCATAGGTCGACCACCGACCAGGGTACTGGAAATCATTGCATAAAATTCTGATCGTCTATTTCAGCCATCATGGCAGCGTCGCACGCATGGCTGAACAAATTAGTCTTGGAGTCGAGTCCAACCATTCCTGTGAAGCGGTAATGCGCTGCCTGCCAGCCGTATCACCGTCCATCGAACAAACCGAAGCAACTATCCCCGATCGTGGTGTGCCCTATGCCCAGCTATCCGACCTGGAAACCTGCGCCGGACTGATTGTCGGTAGCCCCGGATATTTCGGCAACATGTCTGCGGCAGTGAAGTTTTTTTTCGACCAGACCAGCACGCTGTGGCTGGCCGGCGGGATGATCGGCAAACCGGGTGGTGTGTTTACCGCAACCTCCAGCATGCATGGCGGACAGGAGACCGTGTTAACCAGTATGATGCTGCCGCTGCTACATCACGGCATGCTGGTTACCGGTATTCCCTACTCAGAACCTGCCCTAAACCAGACCAAAACCGGGGCAACGCCTTATGGTGCCAGCCATGTTGCAGGCCAGCAAGGACAGGAGCTGAGTGAGCATGAACGCTCGGCCTGCAGGGCGTTGGGTAAGCGCATTGCCGAACTTGCCTGCAAGCTTGGATAAATCGAAACAGACCAATATGCACCCGCTAAAAGCAATCAGCCTGTTGTCCTGGTTCATTTTACTGGCATTCCAGCTTTACCTGTTGTGGCCCGGGCACGGAATTGACTACTACTGGGTAATATTGCTGGCCCTACCCCTGCTATTCCCGGTCAAAGGCCTGCTGTTTGATCAGCGTTACACCTACCGATGGGTTGGTTTTATGACGATGGTATATTTCTGTATTGGCATCAGCGAGCTGGTTTCG
Organism: uncultured Gammaproteobacteria bacterium; assembly: GCA_964196225.1. Classification (GTDB taxonomy): domain Bacteria; phylum Pseudomonadota; class Gammaproteobacteria. The sequence goes on from CAXMSP010000177.1 coordinate 3,215, forward strand.
AATCCGCAATTGCGCTTCTACGGTTTCGGCACCACGATATTCAGCACGACACTATACTTGTCGGTTATTTACTATGCCCGCTTCCTGGGACTGGAAGCAAAGCGCTAAGTTAGCGATTCTGTTCCAGCAGGGCCTGTTTGACCAAAGGAATTGTCACTTTTCGCTGCTGTGACAACGATGCACCGTCCAGATACCGGAGAATCTCCATTTGTGCTGACAGGTTTCTGGCATAATGAGTCATCAGGTAGGAAATCACTTCGTCGGTTAGTTCGATCCCATTCAAATGTGCGCGCCTGCGCAGTATTTCACGAATCTCAATATCGCTGCTGGTGGGCAAATGCAACATCAGTCCCCATTGCAAGCGGGAACGAAAATCATCCAGGCTTGTTACCAGATCATCCGGTTTATGCGTCATTGAGAATACGAATCGGTAATCGCCATCGCGACACCGGTTGATTACCTGGTAAAAACAGGCCTCCCATTCCAGGTGACCCCCGATAGCGTCCAGATTATCAATAGCCAACACATCGCAATTGGCGAAACCTTCGAATTCGCTTGCATCGCATTGCAGTAACTGGGTTGCATCGTAGATTTGCAGCGATACGCCATTTCGCCGGGCCAGGTCGGCACTGGCATTTAGCAAATGCGTTTTGCCGCTGGCAGCTGCTCCCCATAGCCCGATTTGTGCTTCACCATCTCCGAGCACAAGTTCCTTCAGGCTGGTCCGGATTAACTCTGCCCGGTCAGAAATAAAATTTTCGAAACTGAACTGGCGGTCAAGCGAAAGCGGAAACGCGATCTGTTTAATTGCTAACTCCACGATCGATATAGCTGTAATTCAAGATAATCTGTTCCTCAACCCCGGTGCTCAGCTGCGGAAAATCCTCCTGTTCCAGTACCTCACCAAAATCGATCAGTCGTTGCAGATCCTCCGGATTGTTGCGCAATTTCAGGCGATAGGTGATGACATTCTTGTTTATCATCGCGACGTGCACGCTATCGACGACGTTCAGCGATTTCAGATATTTCTGCACCTTGATAAGATTATCGATACCCTCCAGGGCCGAAACGCTCAACAATAGCGTTTGTTCGACACGCCGATGGTCTTCCAACGCATACTCGAGCGCCAGTATCTTTGCCAGATGCCTAATAACCTGTTCGGTGACTTCCTTTTTTGAAGAGGCTTTGAATTTCCACTTGAAAATCTGATCCGCAAAGCGCACCTCCCAGTCGCCTTGCCACCCCTGACCACTACGTCCCAGGATCTGGCCGACCAGTAAAGCATCTGGCGCGTAGCGCGCTGCCATGGTCTGGATTTTGCCGTATTCGCGGGAAACGATATCGCCTATATTGACCAACCCTATGTCCTCGAGATCCATTAGCGGGAACAACACCGGAACTGCATGAATCGATGCCGCCTGGTCAAGTGCTTCGATCAAATTGGGGGTTGAGTCCTGTGTTACCAGCTTAATATTTTCATTTACATCGTAGGAAATCACTAACAAGCTGCTTGGGCGTTCGCGACCCCAAACCGGAAAATTGTTCTCACGCAACAAACTTTCTACCAGTCGCTGGTCGAAGTCGATGCGCAGGATCAGTCGCTCCGCGTCAAATTCATCGTCTTCTGGCAAACTGCGGTTGATATAACGAAACTGTTTGACGTAACGAGCACTGCTTTCAATAGGTCGTTCGAGGGCCGGACTGCGCAGCGCGTCATCTGATCCACTCACCTTGACCACCACTTGCCTGAAAGCCTGGCTGAAGGATTCAAGCCTTAAACCCGTGGTTTGATCGGCAACCGGCAACTCGACTGTAAACAGATCTTCTACAGTCACCGCTTTCGCCGGCAGACTTACCATCCCCAGCGACACTGATAACAGCGCAAAAAGTTTGTACAACTTCATCGTTTCCCTATTCTCATCCACGGACATTTGCTTTCAAGGCGTGTAAAATAGCACACCACTATTGTTTCCTGAACCAACAAACCATGAATCCCGAACCATCTCTGAATTATCGCGACGCTGGCGTCGATATCGATGCTGGCAACGAACTGGTAGAACGCATCAAACCTGCGATCAAATCCACCAGGCGGGAAGGGAGCGTCGGCAGTATCGGTGGATTCGGGGGATTGTTCGAACTGCCACTGGAACGTTACCGCAATCCACTCATGGTATCGGGCACCGATGGTGTCGGTACCAAGCTCAGGCTCGCCATCGAACTCGGCAGCCTTGATGGCATCGGCATCGATCTGGTCGCCATGTGCGCGAATGATATCGCGGTACTCGGGGCCGAGGCTCTGTTTTTTCTCGACTATTACGCCACCGGTCAGCTGGAGCTCGAAAAGGCCGAACGAGTTATCAGCGGAATAGCGACGGGCTGCAAACAGGCCGGCTGCGCATTGATCGGTGGTGAAACTGCTGAAATGCCAGGTATTTACCAACCCGGTGATTTTGACCTGGCCGGATTCTGCGTCGGGATTGTGGAAAAAGATGGCATCATTGACGGTAGTCGCGTTGATGCAGGCAATCGCCTGATCGCCCTGGCCTCGTCGGGAGTCCACTCTAACGGCTATTCGCTGGTGCGCAAAATTATCGAAGTTTCAGGTGCACAACTGTCACAGGCTTGCGGTGAACAGTCGCTGGCAGACGCACTGATCGCACCGACCCGGATCTACGTTAAAAACCTGCTGGCATTGTCCAATGCCTGTCAATTAAATGCGATTGCACATATAACCGGGGGCGGCCTGGTAGAAAATGTTCCACGCGTGCTGCCGGATCACCTTAGTGCTCGAATCGATTTATCGAGCTGGCAACTAACGCCTGTTTTCACCTGGTTGCAAAAAGCCGGTAACGTTGAACAGCTGGAAATGTTGCGCACTTTTAATTGTGGAGTGGGAATGGTACTTGCGGTCGATGCGGAGCAGGAACGGCATTGCCTGGAGCGGCTGGATGCGCTCGGCGAAACAGCCTGGGTGATTGGCGATGTTATCCCACGCGAAAACCAGGGCGCGGTTATCTTTACATGACCAAACCAATGACGCTGGCGATTTTGATCTCTGGCAATGGCTCTAATCTGCAGGCAATTATCGATGCTATCGAATCGGGGCAACTCAATGCAGAAATTAAGGCAGTTGTTTCCAATAATCCGGAGGCTTATGGCCTGGTGCGCGCAACCCGGCACAATCTCCATACCTGGGTGATCGATGACCAGGATTACCGCAGCCGCAAGCGCTATGATGAAGTATTACGGCACTATCTCGAATCCATCGGGCCGGATTACATCGTATTAGCCGGCTTCATGCGTATACTGAGTTCCGGCTTCATCGACGCATTCGAGCATAGAATCCTCAATATTCATCCCTCGTTGCTGCCAGCCTATAAAGGCCTGAACACCTACCAGCGCGCGCTTGACAATGCTGAAACCCAACACGGAGTCAGCATTCATTTGGTCACCGCGGAACTCGATGCCGGCCCGATAATCCTGCAGTCCAGTTACGCCGTGGAAGCGGGAGACCGTGCCGAAGACCTGCAAAGAAAGGGGATCCATCTGGAACATCAGATGTATCCCCAGGTATTGAGCTGGTTGGGCGATAAACAATTAACTATTAAAGAAGGACAGGTATTTTATGATCAGGCTTTGCTTGAACAGCCGATCCAATTCGATCGCTAGTCTGTTACTTCTGGCAGTTTCGCTATTCCCACCGAAACTGGCTGCCGAAGTTCCGCTGCGGGCTTTTACCGCCAGTTACGATCTGTACCAGAGCGGAATGCATATCGCCGTTGCCCAACTTAGTCTGCAGGGCTCGGATGGACTCTGGCGTTGGCGCATGACAACCAAAGCGCGCGGCATCTATGCCCTTTTCATTAGCAAAAGTCCTTACTCCGAGACCTCATTCACGCAGAACAATAATGACATCCAGCTGCAAGAAATCGTAGTCACGGACTCAGCAGATAAAAAGAAACACGAATCTGCGAATTTCGACTGGAACAAGGGCAATATCGCGGTACTTAGACGAGGTAAGCAAAATCAACTACCGCTAAATGCGGAAGTTTATGATTACCATAGCATCCACCTGCTCACAGCCGCGATGCACCTGCAACAACTGAAAAATACAACAATCGATTTCTACCTGAAAGGGAGGCTGGTCAAATCGAGGGTGGTCTACAGTGGCGAGGAAAATGTTGATATCAACGGGAAGGCCATCAACGCCCTGATATTTGAACAGGTGATCGTTAAATCAAACTCGAAGATCAAGTATTACTACGATGCAAACAATCCATTGTTGCCCCTGCGAATAGAAAAACTCGAGCCTGGCGAAAGCCCGACAATCCTGTCGTTGCGCGAAGTCAACTGGGATCTATAGCCGGGTATAACCCTCCTCGTTCTGCAGTCGTTCAATTTCTGCGGGTGCGAAAGGTACTTGTTCAATAAAACCGGGAAGCTCGTTCTGCTCGATATCGAGTACTCGCATCATTGTCTGGCAGGCCTTGATGTCGATAATATTGTCCTGGTCCAGCAGGCGCGCGCGCTCCACGGTTGACTGGTTTAAAGCATAGTTGTTTTTCTGAAACAACTGCAATTCATCACCGTGCAGAACAATAGCAATTTTGCCATGCTCATGCGGTTTAAAAAGTGCCCGCAGGTCCTCGGCTCGATCAAGTACCACATCGAGTTGCTGCGACGAATTCACGGTAACGCTGAATACGTATCCTGAATTTTCGGGTTCGGCCAACGCATAAACCGGTGCAGCCAGCAGCGCTACCAGCAATACAAAAATCGAAGGCAAGCGTAGGCCCATGCTAATCGGTTCCGGCAATCGTCATGTTGTCGATCAAAATTGAACCGCAGCGAATGTTGCCGCGTAAATCAATGTCCTTACCGATCTCGACAATACCTTTGAACATGTTGCGAAGGTTGGATGCGATGGTCACTTCCTCCACGGCATGATCGAGTTGGCCATTTTCCACCCAGAAACCTGCGGCACCACGGGAATAATCGCCGGTAACGTTATTAACCCCATGCCCCATCAGTTCGGTTACCAGCAGTCCACGGTGCATCTCGGACAGGCATTCATCGAAGGTTTTACCGGTATCGTTCAGCGTCAGGTTATGCACGCCGCTCGCATGGCCGGTTGAAGTCAGGTTCAGCTTGCGTGCCGAGTAACTGTCCAGCAGGTAATTCTGGATCACACCGTCCGTAACCAGTGAATTAGCACGCGTGGCAACGCCTTCCGAGTCAAAATTCGCCGATCCCAGGGCTTGTTGGATGAAAGGATCTTCGTTCAATTGCAGGAATTCCGGGAAAACACATTCACCCTTCGCATCCAGTAAAAAACTCGCTTTGCGATACTGGGCAGCACCCCCGATTGCAGCGGTGAAACTGCCGACGATACCGCGCGCAAGTTCAGCTACAAACAGGACCGGCGCCTGCTGAGTTTTTAGTTTAGTGGCATCCAGTCTACGCACGGTACGCTCGGCCGCCTTTTCACCAATGCTGCGAGCGCTTGCGAGATGATCCGGATGACGACTGATGTCGTACCAGTAATCGCGTTGCATTTTTCCGTTTGACTCGCCCACAACCGAGCAGCTAATACTGTGTCGGGACTTGCGCTCGGCCTGTAAAAATCCGTGTGAATTACCATACACCGAAAGCCCGGCATTCAAGTCGACCGACGCGCCTTCAGAATTAACAATGCGCTGATCGTATTCAAGCGCGGCGTTTTCACATTCCAGCGCAAGATCGATAACTGCCTGTGGTTCGAGATTCCAGGGATGATACAAATCAAGATCATGCATCTCGGTTGCCATTAATCCCGCATCGGCGAGTCCGGTACAGGGGTCCTCCGAGGTGTAACGGGCAATATTGCAGGCTGCCTCAACCGTTTTACGAATAGCCTCGGGATCAAGGTTCGAGGTGCTGGCGCTGCCCTTGTGCTGACCAATGTATACACTGATACCGAGACCATTGTCCTGCTGATGCTCAATAGTTTCGACAGATCCCATCCGCGTGGCAACCGAAAGCCCCTGCGATACCGATAAACCGGCCTCCGCCTGGGTCGCGCCACTTGCTGCCGCCATTTTGAGTGCATCAGCGACGATGTTTTTAAACGAATCCGCTTGCGGAAATGCTAATATGCTATTTTTTTCAAGGTCCATTGAATCATTTTATCCCAGACGGTTATGGAAAACGAAGCACAGATTGATGAAATCGAATATGTCAGTAAGAGTCAACTAAAACGAGAAAGTCATGCAATTCAGGATCTCGGCAAAAGACTGGCTGCATTATCCGCCGATCACCTGGCCAGAATACCACTGGATCAACCAGTACTCGAGGCAATAGCGCTTGCACGGCGTATTCAAAACAAGCGCAGCGCGCTCAAGCGTCATTACCAGTTTCTTGGCAAATTGCTGCGGGCGCGCGATACCGACCCAATTTTTGCCGCCCTCAACGAGATTGATAACGAGAGCCAACAATCCATCCAGCACCATCACCGTGCAGAGCGCTGGCGCGACCGTATCATCGAACAGGGTAATGATGCAATCGAAGCCCTGGTTGCCGAAATCGCGCATGCCGACCGACAGAAACTGCGCCAACTATGGCGCAATCATCAAAACGCCACCACCGACGCTAAACGCACCCAGCATTCGCGCCTAATCTACAAAGAAATCAAGCGCGCCCTCGATAGCTAAATCTTTTTTTCACACTGGGTAATCCAGACGCTTGCAGTCTTGGGAGAATGTCCATGACGAGGGGTCCGGCTATTCGGGGCTGGCGGGGATGATTGGGGTTTTGCTGACGACGTCGGCGTTTTGGGCGCGGTGGCGCAGGTAGTGATCCATCAGCACGATCGCGAGCATGGCTTCGGCGATGGGGGTCGCACGAATACCGACGCAGGGATCGTGCCGGCCCTTGGTGCGAATCTCGACCGGGTTGCCATCAACATCAACGCTTTTTCCCGGCAAGTGAATACTGGAAGTCGGTTTGAGTGCAATGCTGACCAGGATATCCTGTCCCGAGGTAATACCACCGAGGGTGCCGCCTGCATTATTCGATAAAAATCCGGCCGGTGTAATTTCGTCTCGATTCTGAGTACCTTTCAGCTCAATACTGCCAAAACCGGCCCCTATCTCGACCCCTTTGACAGCATTAATACTCATCATCGCATGCGCGATATCGGCGTCAATGCGATCAAAAATCGGCTCTCCCAGGCCCGGTGGTACTCCACTCGCAACCACCGATATCCTGGCGCCGATTGATTCACCTTCCTTGCGCAACGCGTCCATGTATTGCTCCATCTCCGGTACCATTTCAGCATCCGGAGAAAAGAAAGCATTGTTGTTGACCTCTTCCCAGTCGAAGTTAACCGGTTTCAGCGGCCCCAGTTGTGATAAATAGCCCCGCACCTGGATGCCACATTGCGCACTGAGGTACTTCTTGGCGATTCCGCCCGCTGCGACGCGCATCGCCGTTTCCCGTGCTGAAGATCGACCCCCGCCACGATAATCCCGAAAGCCATATTTCTGGTTATAGCTATAGTCGGCATGACCAGGACGAAACTGGTTCATGATGGCGCTGTAATCTTTCGAGCGATGATCCTGATTATGAATCAGCAGACAAATCGGTGTACCCGTCGTCTTGCCTTCGAAAGTACCTGACAGAATTTTTACCGCATCATCTTCACGCCGCTGCGTGGTGTGTCGAGAGGTACCCGGTTTGCGTCGATCGAGATCAGCCTGCAGGTCTGACTCTTCGAGTGCAAGCCCGGGCGGGCAGCCATCTACGATACAGCCAATAGCAGTGCCGTGACTTTCACCAAACGATGTCACTACAAATGATTTGCCGAAACTGTTTCCCGACATTGAACCCGCCCTATATTGAATTCCAAGGAATTGACACTAAGTTATAGTGCAATGCCCCATTCTACTAAAAAACTCGGCATGATGTTCACTGCCGCAGCGTGGATCCTCGGATTTTTACTGCTGGCGCTCGTTTTTTCGAAAATTCTTGAACAGCAAAGCAATCCTAACCAGTCAATTTCAACCCTGCAAACAGCTGACTTCCAGGAAGTGGTGCTGATACGTAGCCGCAATGGTCACTACATGTTTGACGGTGAAATTAACCGCCACAAGGTAACCTTCCTGGTGGATACCGGCGCCACGATTACGGCAATACCCGGCGAACTGCAGCAAAAACTGGGATTGAAAGCTGGTCCTGCAACCTCGGTATCAACGGCAAATGGGCTCACCACCGCATACCTGACCCGGCTCGATCAGCTCTCAATCGGAGACATCAAACTTTTCGACGTCAATGCCAGCATTATTCCAGGAATGGGTGTCGGCGAAATTCTACTTGGAATGAACGTATTGAAACACTTCGAACTGGTACAAAGAGGCAATGAACTGATCATTCGGCAGTATCGATAAAGGTTCCGCGAAATATAACAAAAATAAATTTTTTCAAAAAACTGTCAATTTTTCTGAACTTTATGGAAAATCAGCTCCTCTAAACTCGCGTAATGGGGAAATAACCAGTACAACCAAATTATTTCAAACTTGAGGAAAAATTAATGATTACAGCTAAGAAAACCACCGGGATCGCTCTTGCTGCCGCTGCAGCTGCAATGTTCGCTATTGCGCCAATGAGCGCTACTGCTGGTGAAAAAGCAGGCAAGTGCTTCAACGTCAATTCTTGTAAAGGCACCAGCGCTTGTGCAACCGCAACTTCAAGCTGTGCAGGTCAAAACTCCTGTGCAGGACAGGGATGGGTTAAGCGCACCCAGTCTGACTGTGAAACAACGGGCGGTAATTTCGAAGCCTAAGCTGTATTTCTCAGCTTTTAAAAATGCACCGACCACGTCGGTGCATTTTTTTTGCCCGCTAGATACAATAAATACCGTTACAAGCCCGGACTCCCACCCATGACACAGCCCTCGGATAAACCTTTTCTCGGATTCGGTTTGGGCCTGCGTGCTGAACATTACCAGGATATCCTCGAACACAAGCCAAAAAATATCGACTGGTTTGAAGTCTTAAGCGAAAACTACATGATCGACGGTGGCAAGCCACTCTATTTCCTCGACGCAATCCGCCAGGATTATCCAATGGTCATGCACGGTGTATCGATGTCGTTAGGCACTACCGACGATATTGATTTTGAATACCTGAAACAGTTAAAGGCTTTAATCGAGCGGATAGAGCCGCGCTGGTTTTCCGACCATCTCTGCTGGACCGGTGTCGACCAAAAAAATATGCACGATTTACTGCCACTGCCATATACCGAGGAAGCCATTAATCATGTCGCCGAGCGCATATCGAGGGTACAGGATTTTCTGGGTCAACAAATGCTGATCGAAAACCTGTCGAGTTATATCACTTACTGAGAAGACGCGATGCCCGAATGGGAATTTCTTGCAGCAATTGCAAACAAGGCAGATTGCTACCTGCTGCTCGATGTCAACAATATCTACGTCAGCAGCTATAACCACCACTACGATCCCGCCGAATACCTCGCAGGAGTGCCAATCGACCGCGTTTGGCAGCACCACCTCGCGGGCCATACCAATGATGGAAACCTGATCATCGATACCCACGATCAGGATATTATCGATCCCGTATGGGCGCTTTACGAAGAAACCGCGAAGCGTGTCGGTCCGGTTTCAACCATGATTGAACGCGATGGCAATATCCCCGAACTCGACCAGGTGCTGGCCGAACTGGACCACGCTCGTCGAATCGCCGAGCCATACTACCAGGCCTGACTATGTCTCATTTACGTGACCTGCAGCTGCGCTTCCAGGATTACCTGATCGATGGTTCGGAAGATATCGAACAGGATATTATCAGCACCGAGAATGCGATCGCGGAACACCGACTCGGAACTTACTACAACGCCTATCGTATTCGCCTGATCGACTGCCTTGCCGTCGACTACTCCGCACTGGAAAAACACCTCGGCCGAGAAGCCTTTGAAAACATGGCGCTCGATTACCTGCAACACTTCCCGTCTTCCCATCCTTCGGTGCGTTGGTTCGGCGAAAATATACCGACCTATTTACGTGACATTTATAGCGGCAAGGAGGCCGAGTTTCTAGAGGAATTGGCGCGTTACGAATGGGCACAAACTATGGTCTTCGACGCGGCCGACAGCGCGCAGTTACTCCAGCTCGAGGATATGGCAGCAGTTCCGGCCGATGTCTGGCCGGGACTTACATTGAATTTCAAACCAGCACTGATCTGGCTCGATCTGTTCTGGAACGTGCCGTTAATCGAAGACGCACTGGATTCGGGTACCGAGGTACCGCAAAAGCAGCGAGATGATTTTCCGCATCGCTGGATGCTCTGGCGCCACGATATGAAAATCCAGTGGCGCTCACTCGAAGTTCACGAAGCCTGGGCCATCGAACAGGCTGCCAGCGGCGCAAACTTTGCCGCAATCTGTGAAGGCCTGCTCGAATGGATTGATGAACAGCAGGTAGCCCTGGTGGCCGCGGGGTTTCTGAAACAATGGGTGGGCGATCAACTGGTTTTGAACCTCGACAATGACTAGCGTGGAGCGCTATTTTTAGTGTTAATATGACGCTTGAACCAGGGCAACGTAGTAAGCAACTGGAAATAACGATTAATTTGATAAGCCGCTGAACAAAGGAATCTTCCCATGCCAAATCCTGACCTCAAATTAAAGGATCTCGATATTTTCCACGGTTTCATTCGCCGCCATATCGGCCCCGGAGCGGAAGACGAAACCGCGATGCTCGCCGAGCTGGGGATGGAAAGTGTCGATGATCTGCTCGACAAGGTCGTTCCTGAATCGATTCGCCGACGCAAACCGCTCGAGATCAAGGCCAGTCTGTCAGAGCGCCAGGTGCTGAATCGCCTCTACCAGATGTCGATTCGCAACCAGCTATTTAAGACATTTATCGGTATGGGTTATCACAATACGCATACGCCTACCGTAATCGAACGAAACCTGTTACGTAATCCAGCCTGGTACACAGCCTATACCCCCTACCAGGCTGAAATTTCCCAGGGTCGACTCGAAGCCTTGTTGAACTTTCAAACCATGATCAGCGACCTGACCGGGATGGAACTCGCCAATGCTTCGGTGCTCGATGAGGCAACCGCAGCAGCCGAAGCCATGGCCATGTGTCACCGTTTATCGAAAAGCAAGAGCGATGTTTTCTATATCGCCGACAGCTGCCACCCGCAAACCATCGAAGTGGTAACCAATCGTGCCAGGCATATGGGCATCAAGTGTGTCATCGGTGATGCTTTTGCAGCCGCCGAAAATCCCGAATTGTTTGGAGTTCTGTTGCAATACCCCTGTTCCACCGGCGAGATTCATGACTACAGCGAGCTGGTAACGCAGATTCATGAAAAGCAGGGACTGGTCGCGGTCGCGGCCGACCTGCTCAGCCTGACCCTACTGAAGCCACCCGGAGAATTCGACGCCGACATCGTGGTCGGCAGTTCACAACGCTTCGGCGTACCGCTCGGTTATGGCGGACCACATGCGGCGTTCATGGCAACGCGCGAAGCCTATAAACGGTCGTTGCCGGGCCGCCTGATCGGGGTTTCCCAGGACAGTCGCAACGAACCGGCATTACGGCTCGCACTACAAACCCGTGAGCAGCATATCCGCCGTGAAAAAGCGACCAGTAATATTTGTACCGCCCAGGCCTTGCTCGCAATCATGGCAAGCATGTACGCGGTATACCACGGACCCGCAGAACTGCGCCGCATCGCACAACGCATCAATCGCCTGACGGTATTGCTCGCCGCGGGATTACGCGAACTGGGACTGGATGTTCAAACCGAGCATTTCTTCGACACCATTACCGTGAGAACCGGAAATGCGACCGAGTTCATCATGGCCGCGGCACGTGCTGAAAAAATCAACCTGCGCCAGGTCGACAATGCGACCATCGGTATTTCGTTGGACGAAATTGCCACTCGTGCAAATATAAAGACCCTGTTTAACGTGTTTACCCACGATCACGGCGACCAGGTCACGGTTACCGCACTGGACGAGAAGGCCGGCAGCAGCCTGCCACCGGCACTGGTACGAACCAGTGACTTCTTAACCCATCCGGTATTCAACAGTCATCATTCCGAAACCGACCTGATGCGTTACATGCGTAAGCTCGCGGACAAGGACCTCGCGCTCGATCGCAGCATGATTCCACTAGGCTCCTGCACCATGAAATTGAACTCGGCTACCCAATTGATCCCGGTAACCTGGCCCGGCTTTGGACGTATCCATCCTTACGTACCGCTGGATCAGGCCCAGGGTTACCAGCAATTGATCACCGAGCTCGAACAGATGCTGTGCGCGTGTACCGGCTACGACGCCATTTCGCTACAGCCCAATTCCGGTGCGCAAGGCGAATATGCCGGGTTACTTGCGATCAAGTCCTACCATGAAAGTCGCGGTGAAGGGCATCGCAATATCTGCGTGATCCCGGCCTCGGCACATGGCACAAACCCGGCCTCGGCACAGATGGCCGGCATGAAAGTGGTCGTCGTCGGTAGTGCAAAATCGGGTAACATCAATATGGACGATCTCAAAGCCAAGTGCGAGAAACATAGCGAAAACCTGGCAGCGATCATGATTACCTATCCCTCGACCCATGGTGTTTTCGAAGATGACGTGACCGAAGTCTGCGATCTCATTCATCAGCATGGTGGCCAGGTTTACATCGATGGGGCCAACATGAACGCAATGGTCGGAGTTTGTGCACCGGGCAAATTCGGTGGCGATGTTTCGCACCTGAACCTGCACAAGACGTTTAGTATCCCGCATGGTGGCGGGGGGCCCGGGGTCGGCCCGATTGGTGTCAAGGAACATCTGAAACCATTCCTGCCATCCACCAGCCAGAATCACAACGGTGGTATCAACAAGGTCTCAGCGGCTCCGTTTGGAAGTGCCGGTATTTTACCGATTAGCTGGGCTTATATCTCGCTTCTGGGCCGGGTCGGATTACCCAAGGCAACCGCAACCGCGATTTTGAACGCGAACTATATTGCGCACCGCTTAAACGACCATTTTCCGATTCTCTACACCGGACCCAATGGCCTCGTTGCACACGAATGTATTATCGATACGCGCGTTGTCAAGGACTGCGGTATTACCGTGGATGATATTGCCAAGCGACTGATCGATTACGGTTTTCACGCCCCGACCATGTCATTCCCGGTCCCCGGTACGCTCATGATCGAACCCACCGAGTCGGAATCCAAAGAAGAAATCGATCGCTTTTGCGAAGCAATGATCGCGATTCGGGGTGAAATTCGTGAAATTGAGGAAGGTCGCATGGATCCGGAAGACAATCCACTGAAAAACGCACCGCACACGGTTGACACGGTTTGTGCAGACGAGTGGACTCATGCTTATAGTCGCGAACAGGCAGCATACCCGCTGGCTTCGTTACGCGCCTACAAGTACTGGTCGCCCGTCGGCCGGGTGGATAATGTTTTTGGTGACACACATCTGATCTGCTCTTGTCCACCGCTGTCGGCTTACGTCGACGACGAAGCGTAATCAGGCAATAACGCGGCGCTTTCAAGGAGCATGCTGGTGCATTTAATGCCCTATTCTGGCCTTTTAAACCAGCCTCACCCTGAGATAGGATTGCCCGATGGCGATTAGCGTTTTTGATTTGTTTTCAATTGGTATCGGACCGTCGAGCTCACACACGGTCGGGCCGATGCGTGCCGCGCAAAAATTCGTCCAGGGTCTCAAGCAAGATAATCTGCTGGGCGAGGTCGTAAAAGTAAAAGCCGACCTGTATGGCTCGCTTGGCGCAACCGGCAAGGGACATGGCAGTGACAAGGCGGTGATGTTAGGTCTGGAGGGTGAGCTGCCTGAATCGGTCGATACCGCCAGCGTCGAATCCAGGCTGGAGTCGATCCGATCGACCCGGCAATTGAATCTGTTCGGCGAGCACCCAGTCAAGTTCGACGAGAAAAAGCAGCTGGTGATGCATCGTCGCGAAACCCTGCCGTTCCATTCCAACGGTATGACTTTTTGTGCCTTCGATGCAAAGAATGAGGAGCTGCGAATCTCCACTTTCTACTCGGTGGGCGGTGGCTTCATCGTCGATGAGAGTGCACAGGGCAGCGATCGTATCGTCGAGGACGACACTAAACTGCCTTATCCATTCTTAAGCGCGGTCGACCTGCTGATCCATTGTGCCAATCACGATATGTCGATCAGCGAACTGATGATGGAAAATGAAAAAACCTGGCGTAGCGAGGAAGAAATTCGCCATGGGTTACTCGAGATCTGGAAAGTAATGCGCAGCTGCGTCAACAATGGTTGTCGCAACGAAGGCATTTTACCGGGTGGACTGAAGGTCAAGCGACGCGCGGCGGATTTATCCCGCAAGCTCAGGGGCGAGCCCGGCATCACCTATAAAGATCCACTGGTGACGCTGGATTGGGTTAATCTCTGGGCACTTGCAGTCAACGAGGAAAATGCGGCCGGCGGGCGTGTGGTGACCGCACCAACCAATGGTGCCGCAGGCATCATTCCCGCGGTGATGCATTACTATCAGCACTTTTACCCGGCAGCCGATGATGATGGTATCGTACGCTTTTTACTAACCGCAGGTGCTATTGGAATTTTGTACAAGGAAAATGCTTCGATTTCGGGTGCCGAGGTGGGCTGCCAGGGTGAAGTCGGTAGCGCCTGCTCGATGGCGGCGGGAGCACTGACCGAGGTCCTCGGCGGTACCCCGGAACAGGTCGAAAACGCGGCCGAGATCGGTATGGAGCACAACCTGGGATTGACCTGCGACCCGGTGGGAGGACTGGTGCAGGTGCCCTGCATCGAACGTAATGCAATGGCATCTGTCAAGGCGATTAATGCCGCACGTATCTCGATGCGCGGAGACGGACAGCATTTTGTATCACTCGACAAGGTCATCAAAACCATGCGCGAAACCGGTGCCGATATGAAAACCAAGTACAAGGAGACCGCACGCGGTGGCTTAGCGGTTAATATCATCGAATGTTGAGCAAACTACAAACCTGGATGGCGCCTTACCTGGGCGTATTTGGCGATCATCCCTGGCTCAAGGCTGCGGCCATTGTCACTGTGTTTCTGGTTCTTGCGTGGATTTTCGACCGCTTTATCGGTGCCACGCTAAAAAATCTCACCGCGCGTACCCGATTTAAGTTCGATGATCAAATAATTGATCACCTACACAGCCCGATCTATTTCAGTGTGATTCTGATTGGCGTGGCGCTGGCGGTGAAGCTGGTAGCAATCGGGGAGCCTTACGATTTCATTATTTTTTCCAGCCTGCGAACTATCGCCTATGTCGTCTGGACCGTGTTTCTGATACGCATGGTGCGCTCCATATTACGTATTGTCGCCGTTAACGATCAACGCGTGGCGATCTTGCATCCGCAAACCCTGCCCCTGTTTGAAAACATCGCCTTGATCGTCATAGTCGTGCTCGCGGTTTACGTTATATTCTCCGCCTGGAACGTCGACATGACCGCGTGGCTGGCATCGGCCGGCATCGTTGGCATCGCGGTTGGTTTCGCCGCCAAGGACACGCTTGCCAACCTGTTTTCGGGGGTCTTTATCATGGCCGACGCTCCCTACAAGATTGGTGATTTTGTGGTGCTGGATTCAGGTGAGCGAGGAGAAATTACTCATATCGGCATTCGCAGCACGCGCCTCAGGACCCGCGATGACATCGAAATCACTGTACCCAACTCGGTCATGGGCAATACCAAGATCATCAACGAATCCGGGGGACCCGCAGAGAAATTCCGCATCCGTGTCGTGGTCGGAGTTGCCTACGGGTCCGATATCGACAAGGTGCGAGAGATCCTGATGGATATTGCGCTTGGTGATGAAGCGGTATGTGAGGATCCTGAGCCGCGGGTCAGGTTTCGCACTTTCGGTGCTTCAAGCCTCGATTTCGAATTACTCTGCTGGATCGAGCAACCGGTATTGCGCGGGCGCGTTCTCGACGCGCTCAACTGCCAGGTTTACAAACGCTTCATCGAAGAGAAGATCGAGATTCCCTACTCCAAGCACGACCTGTACATCAAGCAAATGCCGTCAGGGGAATAGCTGTCACGCCGATCCGTGGGTGATGAGCTCAGACAGAATAAGCAAAAGACCGAGCACAATAAAGACCGCGGCAACCACCGCCAGGCGGGCAATTGGTTCGGAAAAGGCAACGCGGGCGAGGACCGGGCTCTGCAGCCGATCCTTCAGCCAGAACAGTCCCAGTATCGTTGACAACAGAACCACGCCAGCCAGCAGTAAAAACATTGGCTACTTCCGACAAGCCGGGGCTAGTCGCTGGAATTACTCGCCAAATACATCGACCACGGCATTGCGTACGCCGGCCACCAACTCATCGAGAGTGGCTTCATCGGTGGTCAGCGGTGGCGCGATACAAACTACTTCGCTGCGCATGCGCGTAAACACGCCGTGATCGATCATTGCCTTGATCATCTTCGGGCCGACGCCCCACTCGGGCGGATACCAGGATTTGCTCGCCTTGTCTTCGACCAGTTCGACACCGCACATCATGCCCTTGCCGCGCACGTTACCGACATGCGGATGACCATCCAGTTCGTCGTGTAACTTCGCCAGCAGGTACTCACCCTTGCTGGCCGCCTGCCCGGGCAGGTCATGCTTTTCTGTGTAGTCGAGTGTCGCCAACCCGACGGCACAGGTAGTCGGGTGACCGCTGTAGGTATAGGCATGCATCCACGGCTTGTCGCTGCTGCGAATGGTTTCCGCGATTTCGTCGCTGATACCGATACCGCCGAGTGGCAAATAACCGGAAGTGATCGACTTGGCGAACTGCACCAGGTCGGGTTGCACGCCGTAATGTTCAAGCGCGAACATCTTACCGGTACGACCAAAGGCGGTGATGACTTCATCGGCGACAAAAAGCACTTCGTACTTATCGCAAATTTCGCGAATACGCGGAAAATAGTCGTCGGGCGGTACGAGAACACCACCTGCACCCTGCACCGGCTCGGCAATAAACATTGCCACGGTTTCAGGTCCCTGCGCGAGGATTTCTTTTTCCAGTTCATTGGCCGCGGCAATTCCCTGCGAGGAGCCGTCTTCCGGCACCGGGTAGTGATAGGGGTCGGGCGCCGGAATATGGCTGAAACCCGGAATTCTGGGCTCGAAAGAGGCCCAATAACCTGCTATCCCGGTCGCGCACATCGCCGCGAAGGTTACCCCGTGATAACCCCAGATACGACTGATAACCTTGGTCTTTTCCGGTTTGCCCTTGGCCTTCCAGTAATAGCGTGCAAGCTTGAAATTACTATCGGTGGACTCCCCACCGCCGGAGGTAAAATAGAAATTATTGATTTGCGGATAACACATGGCCGCAAGCCGGTCGGCGAGTTCGATCGCGGGAGGATTTGAACTACCGTTGTAGCTTGAACAAAATGCCATCTGCCTCATTTGTTGCGATGCAGCGTCCGCCAGTTCTTCGCGGCCGTGGCCACAGCTGACATTCCACAGGCAGGACAGACCGTCGATGAAGCGATTGCCGTCAGCATCGATTAAGTGAGATCCCTCGGCCTTCACCCAAACCCGGCCACCGGCATGCGCAGGGTTGTGATGCAGCGGATGAATCATGTGCTCCTGATCTTTTTCGATAAAGGCGCTATTACTGAGTGGGGCATTCATAGGATTACTCTCTTTTTGGAATTAAAATCGACGACGCCCTGGGGACGTAACGAGATCTGTATTATAGGGGTTCGCCAGATTGATGGAACCCGCTTTGAAGGATTACACCAACAATTTTTTAGTCAGATATTTTGACCACCAACGCCGCTACAATTCTATCGCCTGAATTACCATTGATCGTCGAACACTTTGCTGGAGATGGTACTGCCGGCCATCCTGGTACCACAGGCATAGGAATGAATCACCGCGAAATCCACTGGCCTAATGCTGAACCGATTCGTCAGTGCACCCGGTATTGTGCGAGCACCATACCACCAGCCCGGCCATGGCCTCGCTTTCTCCCAGGTATTGGGATATCTCGATGTTAACCTGCGGGTTACCCGCCCTGGCACACTCAATCTTTTTTGGAATATCTTCCGCAACGTGCCTGCCCGCTGCAAGAAAGTAAGGCATTGCGACTATCGTGTCGGCTCCCAACTCGACGCAGCGATCGACGCCCTGGCGGATATCGGGCTCGGCAAACTCGAGAAAAGTCGGTACTACCGCATCGTATTCGCTATCTTTAAGTGTCGAGATCTGCTCGGCAAGTCGACTCACCTCGTCATTTGCGGCCTGCTTACGACTGCCGTGTGCGATTAACATTAAAACTTTCATAATTCAGGCCCCGTGTAACATATGTATTTTCAGGTTTGCGGTGAAAACGATTCCCCTGCTTTCGAGCTTATCTCACCCGGGGGAACCAGGTCTATGACTCGATAACAGGCTTTTCGTCTCTCTAATGTACGTTCTGGCGGCAGATTTGGATTTTTCGGCGAAGCTATTAAAGGATTGCCCTGTCCCGAACAATGACAGGCCCGCCTGTAAATCAACGTGTTCAGATTCCATATTTCCGGTTTAGAGTCGGGTAAAACCAGGCTGGAGGTTTCGACTTGCCGCTTGAACCCTGCTCTGTTTCTAATTACAGTGACCAGAATATGGCAAGCTGTGATCTTATATTTACCGGGGCCAGAGTCATAGACGGCAGCGGTAGCGAATCCCGCTTTATCGATGTCGCTATCGACCGGGATCGAATTACAGCTTTAGGCGATTGTCGCCATCGGCAGGCAGATACCATTATCGACGCCAACGGCCTTACCCTGGCGCCGGGATTTATCGACTGCCACACGCATGACGACCTGGCGGTATTCAAATCGCCCGATATTCCATTCAAGATTTCGCAGGGAGTCACAACGGTCATCGCTGGAAACTGTGGCATTAGTCTGGCACCCGTGGCAGCTACGAACAAGCTACCACCACCTTTCCCATTGCTCGGCGAAGCAGCAGAGTTTTGTTTTCCATCGATAAAAAGCTATCGCGACGCCCTGGCACGAGCACCGGCAGCGGTTAACCTGGCTCTGCTCGTGGGCCATAGCAGTTTACGCCTCGACTGCATGGCTGAGCGGCTCGATCAGACTGCAGATCAAAACGCGCTTGCACAAATGCAGGCAAATCTCAGGCTGGCGCTAGAACAGGGCTGCATCGGTCTCAGCACCGGGCTTGACTACCCTCCCGCACAGGCGGCTTCAACCGAAGAGGTGGTTCAGCTGGCCGGTGTACTGCGAGAGTTCACTAGCGCTTTATATGTCACCCATATGCGTGATGAGGGCGATCACGTAACCGAAGCGGTAGAGGAAACACTGAGTATCGGTTCACGTGCAAAGGTCCCGGTGATTATTTCCCATCATAAATGTGCCGGCCCCCGCAATTACGGACGCTCCAGGGAAACCCTGGCAATGATCGATCGCGCCCTGGCTGAACATCAACCGGTGAGCTTTGACGTCTACCCGTACACGGCCAGTTCCACTTCACTGTTACCCCGGTTTATCCGCGACGCCGAAGCGGTGCTGGTTGCCGAATCAACGCCGCACCCCGAATGCAATGGAAAAATGCTGGATCAAATTTGCAGTAACTGGAATTGCACAGCCGAAGAAGCCTGTAGACGGCTATATCCGGCCGCGGCAATTTACTTTCAGATGGATGAAGAGGATCTCGAGCGCATTATGACGCACCCAGCAGCCATGATCGGGTCCGATGGTATTGCTTCAATGCAGACCCCCCACCCCCGTTTATGGGGCACCTTTCCGCGAGTCCTGGGGCACTATGTTCGAGAAAAAAAACTGTTTGAACTCGAATCCGCGGTTCACAAGATGACCGGATTAACCGCCTCTCGATTTGGTCTCAGGAATCGCGGTAGTATCGCTGTTGGAAATTATGCCGACCTGGTGCTATTCGATCCCGAGACGATCAAAGATCGCGCCAGTTTTGAAAATCCGGCACAAATCAGCGATGGCATTATCAGTGTATGGGTTAATGGCAAGCTTAGCTGGCATGATAAGACATCAACAGGTATTCGAAACGGTGTTTTTCTAACCCATTGAACCAACCAATGAAACCACTAAAAGCTCTCTTGTCGGAAGTTGCCAGTTGTCGGATATGCGAAGCCAGTTTACCCCTGGGAGCGAACCCGGTACTGCAGTGCTCGGCAACTGCCAAAGTCCTGATCGCCGGGCAGGCACCCGGCAGTAAAGTTCATGCCAGCGGTATTCCCTTCGACGATCCGAGTGGAAAACGCCTGCGTGACTGGATGGGGATCAGCCGCGAAACTTTTTATAATGCTGGCAAGATTGCCATTTTACCGATGGGGTTTTGCTATCCCGGCACCGGTAAATCAGGCGACCTGCCACCACGTCCCGAATGCGCGGTCCAATGGCGCGCATCCCTGCTTGCCCAAATGAAACAAATCGAACTGACGCTGGTCATGGGGCAATACGCGCAACAGTATCATTTTGACTCAGGTTCGAGTTCTCTAACCGAACTGGTGAAGTCCTGGCAGGATTACTGGCCAGCCATGATACCCTTACCGCACCCGAGCCCCAGGAACAATCGCTGGCTTAAAACGAATCCCTGGTTCGAGACCGAAGTCCTGCCAGAATTGAAAACCCGGATAAAACAAGTGTTGAAAGGCCAAATCGATGAATGATGAAATTCGCAGGCGCATGTTTCGTGAAATGGAACAGAAAACCATCTTTGACGAAGCCCGCGATGCGGCTTACAACTATGCCGACCAAGCGCTTCAGCGCAACGTCTTTCCAACCCCGGAGGCAATCGAGAATCTCGCTCACTTTGATCAGCCACTCCCCGAAGATCCAGGTGACGCACACGAGATCTTAAACCAGCTCAATGCATTCGGATCACCCGCCACCGTGTCCCAAATCGGTGGTCGTTACTTCGGCCTGGTTAACGGCGGGGTAATACCAGCGTCACTCGCGGTGCGTTGGCTCACGGATTTCTGGGATCAGAATACACCGTTGTACCTGTCATCGCCGGTTGCATCGCGGCTGGAAGAAATTACCGAAGGCTGGCTGCGTGAACTTTTTGCGCTCCCTGACTCAACCGTAGCCGGCTATGTCAGTGGTTCCTCGATGTCGATTTTTTGTGGGCTGGCCGCGGCCAGGCAGAGGAATTTTGAACGCCTGGGTTGGGATATAAACCGCAAGGGTTTCGCTGATGCGCCACGATTACGTGTCATCACCGGCCGGCAGGCCCACGGCACCGTATCGAAGGCAATCGCGCTCCTTGGCTTCGGTATCGACAATGTCGAATGGATCGATACCGACGACCAGGGAAGAATTGTAACCGACGCTGTTCCCGAACTTGATCAATCGACCATCCTGATCCTGCAGGCCGGTAACGTGAACTCGGGTGCTTTCGATAATTTTTCGACCCTGTGCGCTAAAGCCAGACAGGCCGGGGCCTGGGTGCATGTCGACGGCGCATTCGGCCTGTGGACCGCGGCCAGCCAACAACTGAAACACTTAACCGCGGGCATAGAACTCGCAGACTCGTGGTCGTTTGACGGCCACAAAACCCTGAACACACCCTACGACAGCGGCGTCATCATGTGTCGCGATCGCGATGCCCTGGTAAACGCATTGCACGCTTCGGGCGCTTATATCGTCTATAGCGACAACCGCGATGGTATGTTGCATACACCAGAAATGTCTCGCCGTGCACGCGTTTGCGAACTCTGGGCAGCATTAAAATACCTGGGCAAATTCGGTATCGATGAACTGGTATACGGATTTCATTTGCGAGCTCGACAATTCGCCCAGGAACTGGAACAGCATGGTTTTGAAATTCTCAATGATGTCGTCTTCAACCAGGTGTTGGTGGCTTGTGGCAGTGATTCATTAACGACTGAAACGATAAAGAATATTCAACAATCCGGTGAATGTTGGGTCGGTGGTACGCAGTGGCAACAGCGCAGCGTAATCCGTGTCAGCGTATGCTCCTGGGCGACCATGCCGGACGATGTTTCACGCTCGGTAAAAGCTTTCGTAGACGCTCGCGAGCAGGCAGGCACCACCTCGGCATGAGCCTGGATAGCTTTATTTTACTGGTAGTCGCCTGTCTCGCGGTAAACCTGTCACCTGGACCTTCGGTACTGCTGGTAACATCAGTGAGTGCGGCACGTGGGTTTAAAGCCGGCGTCTTTGCGGTCCTCGGAATGACAGCGGGCGCATTCGTTCACGTGGTACTGGCCGCGAGTGGTGTTGCCGCTGTGCTTGCAACGGCACCGCTTGCCTTCACGATAGTTCAATATCTAGGCGCGGCTTACCTGATATATCTTGGCATAGACCTGTTCCGAGGCAAGCGAGAAATCGCGAAAACCGCAGCTTACCAGAAAGGTGTTAACGGCTGGCAATACTTTCGCCGCGGGTTACTGGTCGATGCGCTCAATCCCAAGATAGCGCTATTCTTTCTCGCTTTTATCCCGCAATTTTTAAGTTCAGTGGAGAACCCAGGATTCCTGATATCGCTTGTCCTGGGCTCGGTATTCCTGGTCACCGGCGCCATCGTCAATGGGTCGATCGCCTGGTTGGTTGCCGCCGGGACTACCCGTACGCAGGGTAGATCCAGGGAATGGCTGCAGCGCTGGATACCAGGCAGCGTTTTGATCTTCCTGGGTTTGCGCCTGCTATGGCAGGAAAACTAGTGGTCGATCAACATAGGAATGATGGATACAGCGAGGCGTGAAGCGGTTAGTCGCGCGACGCGTCTTGCAGGCAATGGCCCGGCCCTTGTCAAAAGGCGCAACAAAGCGAATGACCGCTTCACGCCTCGCCCGTAGGGAGCACCCCAGGTGACCCGGCACTGCGTTGCAGCCCTTGAAAAGGGCATGCCATTTCCTGCAGGCTGCGCCTTGTTCCGGGTCACCTGGGGCACTCTGTATCCATCATTCCTATGTTGATCGACCACTAACGCCCCGGGATATCGACGATAAATTCCTCGCGGCTGTAGCCATGCTTTGAATCCCGGGCACGTATTTTAACCTGGTTAATACCCTCTGGAATCAGAACCCCTGACAGCGACCGGGTAAAAGGCTGTTCATTATCGTGTGGGTGATGCAGTACCCGGGATTTTAAAACCTTACCCTCCAGGGTAATCACATCCCATTGATTGGCATAATGATTCCAGCCCTGGTCCGCATGCTCAAGCGTTACCGAAAAAGTGCAGCTGCCGGGGCATTCCACGCTGACTTCGAGAATGCTGACCTCGCCTGCATAGCTACTCGAAGACAGCAACAATAATCCCGCAATTAAAAGCTTCATCGGCATGTTCCTCCATTACTCACAGGCGTGACCGCAGTTCCAGCAAATTCGAAACGTTGCCTCATTTTTCTCACGGCATTTATCACAAAACCAGGCGTCTGTTTCAGCACCTTCAAGAATATCTTCCACAATTGCCTGGGCCTGAGACAGTTTCGACTCATCCTCAATCCACAGCTCGGGCCAGGTATCGAAAGTGGGCAGATCGCCGGCACCGCCCGCGGCAAACTCGTTGACCACGACTGTTTCGATACCCTCCCCCTGTAGCACGTTTTTCATATTGAAAACGATCATGCGATTTTCGTGCGTGTACACTTTTTTCATGAATTGCGGGATTTTCGTACGAGTTCGTAAGCGGCCTTGATCTGCTGGGTTTTCTCAGTCGCGTCCTGGATCATTTGCTCGGGTAAACCTTTCGACACCAGTTTATCCGGATGGTGTTGCGACATTAAACGACGATAGCTCTTCTTGAGTTCAGCATCACTCACGCTGTCATTGACTCCGAGTAGTCGGTAGGCATCCTTTAGCGATGTCCTGGCAGTTGCCGGATCATAATCACTGCGGCCAAAACCGGCGCGTAACATTTCTTCCAGGCGATCCAGCTGCGAGGCCGGGATTCCCAGGTGCCCACAAATTCCAACCAGCGCCTCTTTCTCTGCTGGATGCATAACGCCATCGGCATAAGCCGCCTGTAACTGGATTTCGAGAAACATCTGGATCAGCGTTGTGCGTCGATGCGTCTCGCGCCGGAACTGCTCCATGACTTCATCGATGGGAAAGTCGCTGGCTTTACCTTCACTGAACAGTTTCTTTGCTGAACTGCGCATTTCAGCACCGAGGCCGAGGCGATCCATGACTGCCTCGGCGAGATCTAATTCATCGCGCGTGACCTTGCCATCCGCCTTGGCGATATAACCCATTACCGAGAAAGTAGCGGTGAAGAATGCCGCCTGAGTGCGTTCCTGGTCGGCACCCCCTTCGCCCGCGACAAGCCCACTCATGCCGCGATCGAAGCTATGCCCAAAGGCGATACCCATCAGGGCTCCGAGCGGTCCGCCTATCATGAATCCGAATGCGCCACCAAGCGCTTTACCCCACCATGCCATGGTTAGTGCTCCTTCAACATTATTACTCCGGTTTACGCAGTAACAGCAGGCGGTAAACTTTGAAGCGTGCGAAATTACTGCCGTTGCGTTCACCGCTAAGATACTTACGATTTATTTTTCTAATCTTCTTCTGGTACTTCCAACGCAGCAGTCTGGCCAACCAGGGATGATTGGTACCGAAGGCATAACCAATTAACCTGAAGGTTGGTAACAACAGTTCGCGTCCCATTTGATCAACTATATCCAGGTTGGGCGCAGTTTCATGGGTTATATCCTTATCCTCCAACACCTCCAGTCCTGATTTTTCCAATGCCATCATAAATTTGTCGATTGGATGCCCGCCACCGATCACCGACCTGCCAGTTGCATTGGTCTTGAAAAAATCACAGATCAGTATGTAACCACCTGGATTTAAACGTTGCTGGGCATCTTCGAGTACCGTTTCGAGCGTAATGTACTGAAAGCTTTCGCTGAACATCACCAGGTCAAATTTTTCGCCCGCGCTAAAAGAGACATCCTCGAAACGACCCTGATGGATTTTAAAATCGTCGCCAGCCTGCTGCTGCGCGGCTTCCGACAACAACGGACTCGGTGAAACCCCCTCAACCTGGTAACCACCTGCCAGCAATTCCGCGGCGACGCCACCTGCACCGCAACCAACGTCGAGGACCCTGTTAACACCTTCCGGGATATGGCTGAGCAGAAAGTCAGAATAGCGTTTCTGGGCCTCCGGCAAATTCTGAATACAGACTTCGAGATCATCCTGCCATAAGCCGTAATGCAAATCGCGAGTGCCGAGAAAAAAATGAAACAGGTTGAGTCCAGCGACCAATCCAACTTCTTTCGAATCTACTTTTGATGTCATATTGGTTTCTTGGGCTAACTGGCGATGGCGACAATTGCTGGTTGCTGCTGCTTCAGGTCACCTGACTGAATACAACATACCCCGCCGCCGCCAAATTCAAACTCGACCCAGGTCATCGGCAAAAAGTCGTACTTGCACTCCAGCGCTAACTGGGAATTTCCAACTTCGATAAAGATCACGCCGTGTTCACTCAGGAATTCACCGGCCCGCGCAAGAATGCGATCGACCATCAGCAAGCCATCGTCACCCGCACGCAAACCTATCTCCGGTTCGTAGCGGTACTCATCGCTCAAGCTCGCCATATCCTCGGCATCAACATAGGGTGGGTTGCAGACTATCACGTCAAACTGCTGCAGCGGGATCGCGTCAAAGAGATCAGATTCATAGAGTGTTACATCGTTACTGAGATCGTGCAATTCGAGGTTCATCCTGGCGACTTCGAGCGCATCGAGTGAAACATCAGAAGCACAAATCTCGGCCCCGGGAAACTGGTATTTCGCGGCAATCGCAATACAGCCGCTGCCGCTGCAAAGATCAAGAATCCGATGTACCCTGCTGCTATCCACCCAGGGTTCAAATCCACTGGAAATAAGCTCGGCGATCGGGGAGCGAGGCACTAGCACACGTTCATCCACGTAAAACTTAAGCCCGCAGAACCAGGACTCTCGCGTAATATAGGCTGCCGGTTGACGCGACTTGACCCGCAATTGCAGGATATCGATGACCTGCTCGCGCTCTGACAGCGTCAAGACCGTGTCAAGATAATCATCGGGCCAGTCATAAGGCAGGGCTAGCGCATGCAGGACAAGGTACCTGGCTTCGTCGAAAGCACTGACAAAACCGTGTCCAAAAGTTAATTCGTGACGCAAGAACTCGCTACTTCCCCAGCGAATGAAATCGCGAATCGTGGTCAGGACTTGCATTTGTTCCGGAATCGACACGTTGTGTTTACAAGCAATTGAAATATAATGCCGCGGATTTTACACCATAACGACCATGAATAAATCGAGTATCGCAATCGTAGCCCTGCTAGCCCTGATCGGTGGATTTTCGATTTCCTGGGTTATCAGCAGCAATAAACCGATCGAGCTGGAGGCCGGCCTCTGGTTTGGTGAGCAGGCGCGTGCCTTACCAGATTTCGAGCTCGTCGATCACACCGGCCAGGCCTTAAACAGAACGAGCTTAACCGGCAAATGGAGCCTGATGTTTTTCGGTTACACCCATTGCCCCGATATATGCCCTACCAGCCTGCAAACCATGAGCGACATGATCAACGCAATTGAAGACCCGGATGTCGTCGCCGCGCTGCGAGTTTATTTCGTATCGGTGGACCCGGAACGCGATAATTCCGAGGTCCTTGCCAGCTATGTCACGTATTTCAATCCTGACTTCACTGGCGCGACCGCGATCACGGAAAAACTAAACCTGCTAACCCGCTCACTCGGCATTGCGCATGAAATTCGCAACAAAGTCGAAGGCAATCCCAGCTACGATGTCGACCATAGTTCCGCAATCGTTCTTATCAACCCGAAAGCTGAATTCGCGGGGTTATTCGGCGCACCGCATGACGCGCTGACAATGGCACGCGACCTGACGCGAATCGTTGAATATAACTAATACCATTCAAATGATAATGTCCCGTTTGCCGCTGATTCTGCTGCTGATATTTTCGCCGATTGCGTTGGCCGAGCTCGACGTTCGCGATCCCTGGATCAAGAATCTTCCACCGTCGGTTCCGGTCCGCGCAGGTTATATGACAATCTATAACCCGCAATCGAAACCAGTCAGTATCGTTTCACTGCACAGCGATGCGTTTGCCAGTATCGAAATTCATCAGACCATCGAACAGGATGGCATGATGCGCATGGAACAGCTGCCGGGCTTAAAAATCGAACCCAATTCAAGCGTGCAACTCGCGCCCGGTGGACTACATTTAATGATGATGAATCCGAGCGAGCCGACACGACCGGGCGATCTGCTCGAAATTGTAATCGTGCTGGATGACGGTTCTGAACAAAGAGTCGAAATGCAGGTGATAAGATAGCGATGGCCGAGTTAAGTAAAAAACAGAAGTTTCTAAAAGCGCTGTTCTACGTCCTGCCGCACCATGCGGTATCACGTGTGGTTTACTTTTTCACGCGCCTGCACGGTCCGCAGGTTG
>CAXMSP010000178.1:0-33368 GCA_964196225.1 uncultured Gammaproteobacteria bacterium
TAGGTTGTCTAGCGACAATCCGAATCCGCGCGACAGGTACCCGATCCCGCCGCCGAGCGTGAGACCGGCAATCCCGGTCGTGGAAATGACGCCCCCGGTCGTGGCAAGGCCAAATGCATGTGTGGCGGCGTTGAAGTCGCCCCAGGTGGTGCCGCCCTCAGCCCTGGCTGTCTTCGCCGAGGGATCGACGCGGACGCCCCGCATTTTCGAAAAGTCGATGACGACCCCGCCATCGTTCGTGCCGAACCCGGGGCCGCTGTGGCCACCGCCTCTGATCGACAACTCGAGGCCGTTGTCCCTGGCGTAGTTGACCGTGGCCATCACGTCCCCGGTGTTCATCACCCTGACAACCACGGCAGGACGCTTGTCAATCATGCCGTTGTGGACTGAACGGGCGTCTTCGTAATCGGCGTCGTCTTCGACAATCACGTCCCCGCGCACCAGGTCACTGAGTTCACTTGGTGTCTTTACACTCATATCATCCCCTCCCTGAATTTTGTATGTGCGCTTCTATTTGGCGCATGAAAACACTATACAGTAACCAAGCTTGCAAAAATAAACGATTGTATTTATGTCGTTCGTGAAGCCATAAAATCAATATATGTTGTATACGGAAATTCAGGAGCGGTTTTCTCGTAAGCAGACCCTCTTAAAACCTTTCCGGGGGCAGGCTTCGGCCAGAAACGGACACTCACCGATCCCGACGTGAAGGCAGTTGTTTTACTGCCGCCTGGTCACATAGCTATAGAGGTTAGTTGCGCCAAAAAATATTCCATCTTCAGAATCCGCAATCTGTGTATCGGCCCAGGCATTCACTTCTTCCTCTGACATAACACCGGATTTTGGAACCAGCTTGCGAAAACTTTCAATGGCTGGCAGAAAAAAGTCAGCTTTACCAATGTCAGCAAGTGCATAGGAAAACGATGCTACAAGATCCAGTTCCGCTTTAGGAAACAATCTTGGGATCTCTCGCATAATTCGCGGATTGGTTATTATCGCCTTTATGATCATCTCATCGTAGGCTTTACCTTATAAATTAAGGGTTCAATAGTTAACTTTAACTTATAGCCGTCAGTCAGAGGGTTTACGGAACAACAGTGAAAAGCGATCCGAATTTTTTTCGAGACTCTTACGATCTACTTCGTAACGCAATTCGTCATCAGGTTTAAAAAAAATATCTGAGTAATCGATGAAATCGAATCCAGCTGCCTGCACCTGCAAGATCACTCCCACAGGGTCGGCACGGCGCCGGTTTTCGGTATAACTCGGCTCCATATGACGGCGAGTATGATCAATAATGCAATAGTAACCGCCCGGTCTTAAGGCTCGGTAGGTCTCTTCATTCACGCGCTTAGCACCTTCTTCACTGAGGTTGTGGTATTCACGTATGCTCAGTGCTAGATCAGCATTCTCAACGTCGTAGACAATACTGCCAATATTGAATTTCTGCTTCTCCGAATTCCAGGATATGTCGATAGGATGTTTTTTGACAGCGGACATAAAATCTTGTGCCAGTAGAGTATCGAGACTCTCCATCCAGGACTCCTTGTAGGCGATAAAGAGTCGACCTTTTTCCCGCAGCACCGGACCGAGGACCTCTGTATACCAGCCTGCCCCTGGTCCAAACTCGATAACGGTCATGTCATCTCGCAATCGGCAAAACTCCATCGTTGCCAAAGGGTTTCGATTCTCATCTCGACCCTGGTTCTCGATACTTCGGTGATTCATTGCCAATGCGGACTCAAGCTTATCTTTTGTCGGGGCGAAGTCTGCAGCAAATGAAGACGAGCCGATCAGCGCATACAGCATTGAGTATTTCAAAACTCTCAATAGCGGATTAGTCATATCTAGTCCCCCTATGTTGGTTTTTAGTATATTTGGTACAAACGTTATGTTACTCGCATATTCATCCCAGAAGATCGATTGTCTTTATATCTATTGGATCGATATAAAAAAAGTATGCCGGTTTTCGTCAGTATCGAATGACTAAATTGGGTCGCTTATCATTGCTGATAGGGAAAATATTTTGGGGGCTGCTTTCCCCTTAGCTGACACTCAAAACTAAGAGATCAGTGACGACCTTCGGCCAGGAGCCGACGCTCGTAATTGTCAAATCATGGCGTTCATTTACCCTTACCTTTCGCGGTATTTTTGCAGCGCGAGTACCGATAGCGCGAGATCGCCGAGAGCATGACCACGGAACAGGAACGCGGCACGTTCGTCGCGCGCCGTCCTGCCGTCGATCCTGCCTAACACCAGTCCGGATAGGTCGCCGCTGATGAAAGCTGGATCGCACAACTTATTCGGCAACGCCGCCTCCTGCTCGACGTCGTCGATAACGACACGATCCAGCGCACCGAAGCTGTCCCGGATCCAGGGTACGCCGAGATCGGTGATCGCAGCGAAGGCGCCGGACTTCAGGCCGCTGGCATCGAGAAAGGGCTCGGGACCGCCAGTTACGGTAATCGAAGTAACGATCAGATCTACGCCCTCAATCGCATCTTGTCCGGTGTTGCTGACCTCGACTGACAGCCCGAGATCGGCTGCTGCCGCCGCCAGCCTATCCTGATTGGCCTGGCCGCGGCCGAACAGTTTGATGGATTTCAGCGGGAAAAGGTCAGCGAAGGACTGTAGGTGACTGCACGCCTGCACCCCACAACCTACGAAACCAACCGACTGCGCGTCAGGATTAGCGAGACGGCGCGCAGCAACAGCGCTGAGCCCCGCCGTGCGCACCGCGGTGATCCAGTTACCGTCGAGAATCGCAGCCGGCAAACCGCTCGAACTGTCGAGCATCGCTACCAGGCCGTTGATCTGTGGCAGTCCCCGCTGTGGGTTTTCCGGGTTCAGCACGATGATTTTGACCGCCAGCAACGACGGGTCGTCCATCGCGGCCAGCGCCGCCATCATGTAGCGGCCGTCCTCGGGCGGGATGATAACCGCCTTGGGTGCACTCCAGACGCGACCTGCTTCGTCTCCGCGAATGGCCGACTCGATACATTCGACCACATCCTGCGTGGTGATGCCGAGTGCAATTAGATCGGCCTCGGACAGATAGGGAATTTTGGACATCGTACTCCTCCAGATCAGAATCGAAATTTTTCGGCTATCGGCGACGACGCCAACCTTCGCCATTGTGTGGTCGATGCCAGCCGGAGGCAAGCATGGCCGGCGCAATATACACTCCGAACTGGGTACACGTCCCCAATCACTGCTTTTTCGTTGAATGGCTCGTCCCATGAGAATCCGGGAAGGGTCGATAGCCGTCGCTGAAAAACTGATTCCGTGGGTCTGTTTTCTCCAAAGGAGACGCTCAGCAAGCTGAGGTGGGGGCAATCTTCGGTCAGTAACGGACTCTCGTACATTACTTAAGAAGATGTCAGGCGCTTTAGGCCCATTCTGTGATAAGGGTGTCTTTTCATTACCAGTAAATTGCCGACGCATAACCGTGGTTATGTGAAAAATGGGCGTTTATACTTCCGATGCACACACGAGAAGTACGATGGCAAACAAATTCGAGTACGACGAAAAGGAATCAAAACTAACCGAACGCGCCTATCTCGCACCTGAGGTCGTGCGTCAGCGAATGCGCACTCTGGAGGTACTCAACCCAAAGAATGGTGAGTACATAGTCGATGTGGGCTGTGGACCCGGATTGCTGGCTCACGACATCGCGATTGAAGTGGGATCAGAGGGGTGCGTAGTTGGAGTGGATACTAGTGTGTCAATGCTCGGACTTGCTGAGCACAGATGCGCAGATTTGCACCAGGTCGAGTTTCTTGAAAGTGACGCGACAGACCTAACTGCTGATGAAGCGACCTTTGATGCGGCTACCTTCATACAGGTGCTGCTTTACATTGACGATACTGATAAAGCGCTCTCGGAGATTTACCGCGTGCTTAAACCCGGTGGGCGGGTCGTGATCATGGAAACGGATTGGCGCGGTATGGTGTTGAACAACATGGACTTTGCGTTGACCGATAAGATGGCGGCGGCCTGGGATCGTACCGTGCCGAGCCCTAATCTACCGCTGCGACTCGGTCCGTTGTTACGTCAGCATGGATTTGCCGCCATCGATGTCGAGGCTTTCCCAATTCTCAGTACAAGCTACAAACGGGAAGGCTATTCTGTTGGGATGATGGCTCAGTTTGCCAATCTTGGGCGAGAGGATGGCACGGTCAGTGAGGCGGACAGCCAAAAATGGCTCGACGAGCTGAAACGCTTAGGTAGCGAAGATGCTTATTTCTTTTGTGTCAACCGCTTTCTGTTCTCGGCCGTGAAGATCTAACCGCCTTTGAAAAATCAATCTGTTGGCCTTTTCCCCAAAGCGGACATTCGAAAACGAATCCTGGGCTTCTGCCGTGGGTCGTAAGCAGCCCCTCGTTTTAAATTTCTCAGTGTCTGCTTTTGGCTGAATTTCGAAAAATCTCCACTCGGGCAATGTTTATCAAAAACAATACTGTTTTTAATTCAAGAGCGCGTCGAACTCCAGTGCAGTTGATCGCTCGAATTGATCTGTTCAAAGTCAGCTGAAATTTTGACTGGCTGCTGATTGATCCAGGCAGGGTAGTTTGGGCCGTTTTTGGTTATTGCCTGCCGGGATTCGAATTGTGCATGCCGTGTCAGGTCATCAACGGTAAACAGGAGCTCGAAACAACAATCGACATCATCGAGCAACCCTCGCCAATATGATTGGGGATGCTGAGAGATGATTTCCGCGACCTCAGCAATCAGGTCTTGTTGTGGCATGGCTTCAAACTGTCGCGATACCCATTCGGTTTTTTGCAATGCGTCGCAAAAGTTTTTCCAGAACGCGGTTTCGATGGCGCCTAGACTGATGAAGCGTTGGTCGACACATTGATAAAGGTTGTAGCAGGCGGCACCACCGTTGAGTATCGAGGCGGCGCGTTCGTCTGCATTGGCCAACATTGGCAGGTACTGCCAGGACAGGATCGATTCGGCCATGCTGATATCAAGATAGATACTGCCGGGGCTGCTATCCCTTGCATGCAGGGCAGCGAGCATGGCGATACTCGCCTGCATCGCGGCTGCGTGATCCGCGATAGGGGGGTAGCCGATAACTGGTCGTTCCGTGGTGCCGCTGACGATCGATTGTGAGCTCAGCGCACTATAGTTGATATCGTGACCGGCGCGCTGAGCATAGGGACCTGTCTGGCCATAACCAGAAAGCGCACAGTGGATCAGCTTCGGGTTGATTTTATCAAGCGTGTCGCGATCAAGGCCGAGCCGGGCCAGCACCCCCGGTCTAAAGGATTCAAGGAGAATATCAGTATCGGCTATCAGCTCGCGTAAGGCCTGCTGGTCGGGATCGCTTTTCAGGTCCAGTCGGCAGATACGCTTGCCGCGGTTGAGGTGTCGATAAATCGGAGATATCTCGTTCACATCAGTGTGCATGAAAAGTCGCATCGGATCGCCAACCGGGGGCTCGATCTTTATTACCTCGGCGCCGAGGTCGGCAAGCTGGCGGGTTGCAAATGGGCCGGGGATATACTGCGACAAATCGATGACGCGTACGTTTTCCAGAAAGCGATTAGCCTGCATTGATTTACAATGCGCCCGATTATTCGTACTGGCGGATATCGTCGATAACCTTGCCATCGTTCGGCAGCGTATCCGGGGCGACAATCTCGACTTCACCGCGAAGTTTGCAAATCGATCGGATACTTTCGGCAATCACGTCTGACAGGGAAGCGTCCGTGGTTTCAGATTCGCATTGCAGCGTTATCTGGTCGGCCTGTTCGACCCAATCGACAACCAGTCGTGCTTTGGATATTTCCGGGTGACGTTTGATGACCTTGTCGACCTGTTCCGGGTGAATGAACATGCCACGCACCTTTGCGGTTTGGTCGGCCCGTCCCATCCATCCCCGGATGCGCTGGTTGGTGCGACCACAGGGACTGGTTCCAGGCAGGTAGGCCGATAAATCACCGGTTGCGAAACGTATTAGCGGATATTCCTGCCCGAGGTTGGTCACCACGACCTCGCCAACTTCACCCTCGGCAACCAGTTCACCGGTTCCCGGGCGTACGATTTCGAGGTAGACGCCCTCGTCGATAATCAAGCCTTCCTGAGCGCTGGATTCGTAAGCGATCAGGCCGAGGTCTGCGGTTCCATAGCATTGCTGTACGCGTATTCCACGTTCGACGAAGCCGTCGCGTAATGGTGGCGGTAAGGCTTCTCCACTCATCATCGCCTTTTTGATTGAGCTGACGTCGCTGCCGAGTTCGTCAGCCTGTTCAAGAATGATTTTAAGGAAAGAAGGCGTACCGACGTAACCATTGGGAGACAGATCGGTAATCGTTTGAACCTGTAACTCGGTTTGCCCGACTCCAGCAGGAATAACACTGCAACCGAGCGCAAGGGCCGCGCTATCAAACATCTGTCCCGCAGGGGTAAAGTGATAACTGAAGCAGTTGTGCACCAGGTCACCGCTGCGAAAACCGCTTGCGTAGAGCGAACGCGCGAAGCGCCAGAAGTCGGCGACTGCAAAACCTGGTTCATAAATCGGGCCGGGAGATGCAAACACGTGCGAATGGAACGAAGCGTTACTCGTGGTGTAGCCACCGAAGGGACGTTGCGCCTGCTGTAATTCGATGAGTTCTGATTTTCGGGTTAGCGGTAATGTGCTGAATGACGTGGCGTCGGTGATATCGTCTGCATTGATACCTTTGAGTGACTCCGAGTAAGCCTCGGTGTTGTTCTGCACATGTCTTATCTGCTCACGAATTGCCTCGAGCTGTGCCTGCGAGCGTTCGTCCGCGCTGCGTGTTTCCAGGCTGTCGTAGAATTCTGACATTAACATCCTTTGTCATGCCGGCCCCCGAGCCGGCATCCATGAAAAATCTCTGGCAAAGTCGATCTTGCCCTGCAGGTAGATATCTTGATTGGCCAGCAACTGATTTCGGAAAGCACATCCAAATGAGCCCCGGCTCGGAGGCCGGGGCGACAAAATATGGGGCCTAGGTCAACCATCTCTTTCTTCGTCGATAGTGTTTTACATCACGGAAATTAATTCGTTTACCTTCACTGATGCCCAGGTAAAATTCCTTGACGTCGGTATTTTCACGCAGCTCCGCGGCGGTGCCATCGAGCACCACTCGACCGTTTTCTAGAATATAGCCATGGTCTGCATAACGCAGCGCGATATTGGTATTTTGCTCGGCGAGCAGAAATGTGACGCCTTCTTCTTTATTCAGGCGCTCGACATTTTCGAAAATTTCTTCCACCAGTTGCGGGGCGAGCCCCATCGATGGTTCATCGAGCAGAATCATTTTCGGGCGTGACATCAGTGCACGTCCTAAGGCAATCATCTGCTGTTCGCCACCGGATGTGTAGCCCGCCTGCGCCCGGCTGCGATTCTTCAGGCGTGGAAAATAACTGTATACCAGTTCGAGATCACGCTGGATCGCGGCACTGCCATCACGACGCGTGTAGGCGCCGGTTAGCAAATTTTCCTCGACCGTGAGATGTTCGAAACAATGGCGTCCTTCCATGACCTGGATAACGCCCTGTTGTACCAGTTGGGCCGGGGTGAGCGCATCGATGCGCTCACCCTGGAACTCGATACTGCCCTTGGTGATATCGCCGCGCTCGGCGCGCAGCAAGTTTGATATCGCTTTTAACGTAGTCGTTTTACCAGCGCCATTGGCGCCGAGCAGGGCGACGATACCCTGCTCGGGAACCTCGAGCGAGACGCCTTTCAATACCAGGATGACATGATCATAAATGACCTCGATGTTGTTCACCGACAACATCGGCCTGGTACTAACTGCGGCGGCGGTTTCGTTCACGACGCTTTTTTAATTACAGATACGCGGTACAACGCTGTTTTCCTTGGCGTACTGGGCTGAATCCTCGGCGATCAGAGGACCGGTGATGTCGCGAAGCGGCTCGTAAAAGCTGGTAACAAAGTTCCACTGCTTTTTCTTGGCATCCCATTGCTGCAACGCTACCTGGCCGGGACCTTCATGGTTTTCGCAACTGATCTTTACCGGGATGGTAAAATCGGGCAGCCCTAACTCGCTTAGGCGCGCCTCGTCAACATCGAGCGCCTCAAAACCGTCACGCAGGTGCACCCCCCTGATTTTATTGGTGCCGTGAATTTCCATCGCCTTGCGAATCGCCTCGGAAGTCCACATTGCTGCAACCAGGCCACGATTGTAGAGTACCTCGCCTACGCGATCGAGCTCGCCCAAACCCTTACCTTTGTCGTAAAGATACTTTTTGATGTCTCGGTGTGCAGGGAAGTCAGCACCAGGCTTGTGGAAAGCACCGGATAAATATCCATCGGCACCGTCACCGGCAGGTAATACGTCGTTTTCAGATCCTGACCACCAGACACCGATGAAATGATCCATCGGGTAACGAATCGACGCCGCTTCCTTGATAGCAACCTGGTTCATAACACCCCAGCCCCACATCATGACCCAGTCGGGACGCTCCTTGCGGATTTGCAGCCAGGTCGCTTTTTGTTCCTGGCCGGGATGGTCGACAGGCAGCTGCATGAACTCGAAGCCGTATTTTGCGGCAGCGCTTTCGAGGGTACGGATCGGTTCCTTGCCGTAGGCCGAGTTATGGTAGACCAGCGCGATTTTCTTGCCCTTCAGCTTGTCCATACCGCCTTCTTGTTCGCCAATATACTGCACGAATACGGTAGCCTGACTCCAATAAGTTGCCGGAAAGTTGAATATCCAGGGAAAGATCTTGCCGTTGGCGGCCGAGGTACGGCCATAACCCATAGAAAAAATCGGGATTTTATCGACGCTGGCTTTCGGAATTAGCTGGTAGGTAATGCCCGTTGACAAGGGCTGGATCACCAACGCGCCGGATTCACCCTTGCCCTTGGTATTTTCGTAGCATTCGACGCCGCGCTTGGTGTTATAGGCGGTTTCGCAGGGAACCAGATTGATCCTGGCGCCATTGATGCCACCATCGCGCTCGTTGAGCATGTTCAGGTAATCGCCGTAGCCATTGGCGAACGGAATCCCGTTCGGCGCATAGGGGCCGGTACGATAGTCGAATGACGGCAGTGTCAGTTCGTAAGCACTGGCAACACTGCATAACAGCGGCATCGCCAACAACGCAGCCGAGATGGTTCTGCTTATATCTTTAATTTTCATTACATCCTCCGGTTATTATGTCGAAACTCTATTCTAAGCGACACGCGGGTAACCATTCCACTCACTTGTGCAAACTAGTAGGGAAATGGCCACAGGCGCAATTTTTCCTTGGCAATCCGCCATAGACGAGCAAGTCCATGGGGTTCGACAATGAGAAATCCGATAATCAGGACACCGACGATTATTATTTCAATATGCGCGGCTAACGCACTGCCGGTACCAAAGCCATCAACCATGATATTTTTCAACAAAATCGGCATCACTACCAGGAACGCGGCGCCCAGGAACGATCCGAGCACCGAGCCCAGTCCACCGATTATTATCATAAACAGTACCAGGAACGACTGGTTGATATCGAAGGCCTCGGTCGGTTCGGCGGAACCAAGCCAGACCGCGAAATACAGAGCCCCTGCCATGCCAATGTAAAAAGATGATACGGCGAATGCCGACAGTTTGGCGATTAATGGGCGCACTCCGATCAGCTCGGCGGCGATGTCCATATCTCGAATCGCCATCCAGTTACGCCCGATACGGCCACGCACGATATTTTTTGCAAACAGTGCAAACACGGCGACGAATCCGGCAACCAGGTAGTACTTTGCAACCGGATCCGCCGAGGGACCGGTAACGATTACACCGAATAGTGTCATTGGTGGCGAGGTGATCATTCCTGTCGCGTTATAGTTAAAAAACCATCCCACCTTGTTAAACAGCCAGATCAGGAAGAACTGCGCGGCCAGCGTCGCAACCGCGAGATAAAATCCCTTAATGCGCAACGAGGGTAAGCCAAACAGGGTGCCAACCGCGGCCGTTATCAAGCCGGAAAGAATCACCAGTGGAATAAATCCGAGTTCGGGAAAGGAGGTCATCAGTTTGAAAACCGAAAAGGCTCCGACCGCCATGAAACCTCCGGTTCCAAGTGACAGCTGGCCACAATATCCAGTTAGAATGTTTAAACCCAGTGCTGCCAGGGCATAGATCAGGAACGGCAGCAGGATTGCATTCAACCAGTACTGGTTCAGCAGGAATGGAACCACCGCAAAGGTTACAAACAGCACGGCGAGAATGACATAACGATCCTGGGCGATTGGGAACAGAGCCTGGTCGTCCTGGTAGTTCGCTTTAAACTGGCCGGTTTCTCGATAAATCATCTTTACACCCGCTCAATGATTCGTTCGCCGAACAATCCCTGTGGCCGAAACAGCAGGAAAGCGAGCGCCAGCATGTAGGCAAACCAGTTTTCGATTGCACCGCCGACTATAGGCCCCAGGTAAACTTCCGCCACTTTTTCACCGACCCCGATAATCATGCCGCCGATGATTGCGCCCGGCACCGAGGTAAATCCACCGAGGATCAGGACCGGTAATGCTTTGAGCGCAATTAGCGACAGCGAAAACTGTACGCCGGATTTGGAGCCCCACATGATGCCGGCGACGAGTGCGACGACGCCGGCGACTGACCACACGATGACCCAGATGGTATTCAGAGAAATTCCGACCGAAAGCGCAGCCTGGTGATCGTCGGCGACCGCGCGTAATGCACGCCCGATTCGCGTTTTCTGGAAAAATATTGCCAGGAAAGTCACCATGACTGCGGCGGTCCCCGCGGCAAATATTTCCAGCTTCTCGATGTAGATACCTTGGTCCCACAACCAGTCCCAAGCACCCTGCGGGATTCCGATATCGAGCACCTTGACGTCTGAACCCCATAAAATATCGCCCATACCTTCGAGTACATAAGCGAGCCCGATGGTTGCCATGAACAGGATGATGGGTTCCTGGTTGACCAGCGGCCGCAGCATCACTCTTTCGATTAACCAGGCAAGCGCGATCATGACCGCTATGGTACCGATGATCGCGAGCCATACCGGCATACCGAACTTTTCCATGAACCCGACCAGCGTCAATGCTGCAAACAGCGCCATAACTCCCTGGGCAAAGTTGAATATTCCGGAGGCTTTAAAAATTAGTACGAAACCGAGCGCCACCAGTGAGTACATGACGCCAGCCATCAGGCCGCTGAGCACAACTTCGATAAAAAATATCATCAGTTGCTAAGCCTGTTCATGCGGAATCCCCAGGTAGGCGTCGATGACATCCTGGTTGTTGCGGACTTCGTCAGGCAGGCCATCGGCCAGTTGCTTGCCGTAATCGAGTACCAGCACCCGGTCGGATAAGTCCATGACAACGCTCATGTCGTGTTCGATCAACGCGACGGTGGTACCAAACTCGGAATTGACGTCGAGGACGAAACGGCACATGTCTTCCTTTTCTTCGCTATTCATGCCGGCCATGGGTTCATCGAGCAATAACAGCTCGGGTTCGGCGGCGAGCGCTCGTCCCAGCTCGACACGCTTCTGCAGGCCGTATGGCAGTTTGCCAACCGGCTTCTTGCGAATCGCCTGGATGTCGAGAAAGTCGATAATTTTTTCCGCCGCCTCGCGGTTTTCGAGTTCCTCGGCGCGCGCCGGGCCGATATGCAGCGCCTGCCAGAACAGGTTGGTTTTCATCTTCAGGTTGCGCCCGGTCATGATGTTGTCGAGCGTGCTCATGCCCTTGAACAGCGCGATGTTCTGAAAGGTTCGGGCTATACCGTGACTCGCGGCGACGTGTGGCGCCATTTGCTTGCGGGTTTCCCCCTTGAAGGTAATCGAACCCTGCTGGGGATGATAAAAGCCGTTGATGACATTGAGCATCGAGCTTTTGCCGGCGCCATTGGGGCCGATAATCGAGCGAATCTCGCCCTGCTTGATATCAAAGCTGATGTCGTCCAGCACCTTCATGATCCCGAAGGAGAGACTGATATTCTCAACCTTGAGAATTTCGCCGCCGACGTTACGTTCATTCATGCAGCGGCATCCCGGGTCATGCTGTTAACCGGGTACACCGCGGCGTCCCATATCTTGATGTCAGCTTCGAGCATACCGGTGCGTCCGTCTTCGAAAATCACCTGGGTTTCGACGTGGCATTGCTCACGCTCAGAATAAAGTGCGTTTACCAGGATATCGTAGCGATCACCGACGAAGTTTCGGCGTACCTTGCGGGTACGGGTCAATTCACCATCATCGGCATCGAGCTCCTTGTGCAGAATCAGGAAGCGCCGGATCTGTGAGTTGCCGAGACGGCTGTCCTGCGACAAGTCCTGGTTTACCTTGTCGATACATTCCTTGATTAACTGGTATACCTCGTCTTGCCCGGCCAGGTCGATGTACCCCGAGTAGGCCATATTGCGGCGCTCGGCCCAGTTGCCGACCGCGTCGAGATCGATATTGATAAAGACGGTGCTGAAGTCACGCTCGTTGCCGTATACGACCGCCTCCTTGATAAACGAAAAGAACTTGAGCTTGTTTTCGATGTATTTGGGTGCCAACAGCGTGCCGTCGTTGAGCTTGCCGACATCCTTGGCGCGGTCGATGATTTTCAAGTGGCCATTATTGTCATCGAAGTATCCGGCATCGCCGGTATGCACCCAGCCATCCTCGGTCTTGGTGCTCGCGGTAGATTCCGGGTTCTTGTAGTAAGACTGGAATACGCCCGGGCTGCGATACATGATTTCGCCGTTGTCATCGATCTTGATCTCGACATCGATCGCGGGCGTGCCGACGGTGTCGGCAAACACTTCCCCGTCGGGTTGCACGCAAATGAAAACCATGCATTCGGTCTGGCCGTAGAGCTGCTTGATGTTGATACCCAGCGAGCGATAAAAATCGAAGATTTCGGGGCCGATGGCCTCGCCGGCGGTGTAGGCGAGCCGGGTGCGGCGCAAGCCCAGTACATCTTTAAGCGGGCCGTATACGAGAATATTGCCGAGCTTGTAGAGTAATGAGTCTTTCAGCGATACCGGTTCACGGTTCAGGATTTTGACCCCGACCTTGCGCGCATGTTCCATGAAGTAGTGAAAGATATCGCGTTTTATCCTGGCGGCATCTTCCATGCGGATCATCACCTGGGTCAGCATGTTCTCGTAGACCCGGGGTGGCGCAAAATAATAGGTGGGGCCAATTTCGCGCAGGTCGCTGGCGACCGTGGTCGCGTCTTCCGGGCAACTGACGCAAAACCCGGCGACATAGGATTGCGCATAGGAAAACAGGTTGTCCCCGACCCAGGCCATCGGCAGGTAGGCGAGTACTTCTTCCTTCGACGTCAGGCCCTCGCGAATAATGCCGTTGCGTGCGGTGATGATGACGTTGTCATTGCTCAGCATGACGCCCTTGGGGTGGCCCGTGGTGCCGGAGGTATACAGCATTATCGAGATTTCGTCACCGTTGCCCGCGGCCACTTCCTGCTCATAGAAGTCAGGGTGGTCGTGGTCGAACTCGACGCCGGCCTGCTGGATTTTTTCGTAGTCGTGCAGGAAATCCTGCTCGTAATGGCGCAATCCGCGCGTGTCGTCGAATATGATGTGCTCGAGCTTTGGACAGCGGTCGCGTATCTCGAGCATTTTGTCGACCTGTTCCTGGTCTTCCACCAGCGCGATCTTGACGTCGGCGTTATCCAGCACGTAAACCATTTCATCGGCAACCGCGTCCTGGTATAGCGGTACCGGGACGGCTCCCAGCGCTTGCGCCGCGGTCATACTCCAGTACAGGCGTGGACGGTTGTCGCCGATGATCGCGAGCTTTTCACCACGTTTCAATCCCAGGTTGGCCAGTCCGCAGGCGAGGGTGCGAATTTCGGTTGCCGCGTCAGTCCAGCTCCAGGATTGCCAGATTCCGAGGGCTTTCTCGCGAATTGCATCCTGGTCAGGACGCAGCTTTACATGGCTTTGCAATAGCTTGGGAAAGGTGTCGAGAGTCGTTTCTTGGTCCGTTTGGTCCATATAACTCAATATTTTTTATTGTGGATCTGTGTCTGCTCGCAAATCATCGGTTAAATGCCGGCGAATGTCGAATGCGAAAGCCCAATTACAACGTTAAATAATTAATATGTAAAATATATTTGCTGAACTTTGTCAAAAGCACTGGTTTAATCGGCCAAATTAACGCAAAGGGATATTGGAGCGACTGTCATGCCAAATCCCGAGACAGATCAAATTCAAAATAACTATCGGCAAAACGGTTATTGCTTTCAGGGTGTCAACGTGCAGGGATAAACGCTAAAGGGTCATTCCCA
Organism: uncultured Gammaproteobacteria bacterium; assembly: GCA_964196225.1. Lineage (GTDB taxonomy): Bacteria > Pseudomonadota > Gammaproteobacteria. The sequence goes on from CAXMSP010000178.1 coordinate 14,252, forward strand.
ACCTGCGCGGCCCGCTGGTCGGAATGAAGTGCATAAAACCGTCATCCCGGGCTTGACCCGGCATCCTGCAATGGCGGCGCGGTCCGACGTATCGGGATGACAGTTGTATTGTTTCGTGGATAACCGTAACTATTCTTCGTAGCTATAAAAACCGCGACCACTTTTACGGCCGAGGTACCCGGCATCGACCATTTGTTGCCATATCGGGCAGGGGCGGTACTTGGAATCGCCAAAGCCCTCGTGCAGCACCTTGATCACCGACAGGCAGGTATCGAGCCCGATCAGGTCGGCCAGCATTAACGGACCCATCGGATGTGACATGCCGAGTTTCATGATTTCATCGATGCCCTCGGCGCTGGCAAGTCCCTCGTAGTAGACATAGGCCGCTTCGTTCAGCATCGGTATCAGGATGCGATTGGCAACGAAGCCGGGGCTGTCCTTTGCCTCGATCGGGGTTTTTCCAATGAATTCGCTGAGCTCATGCACTGCCTGGTATGTCTCATCGGTGGTTTGCAGAGCGCGAATCACTTCGACCAGTGCCATCATCGGTACCGGGTTCATGAAATGCATGCCGATTACCTGGCCAGCGCGCTGGGTCCCGCCGGCAATGCGCGTCAGTGAAATCGACGAGGTATTGCTTGCGAGGACGGCATCGGCTTTACAGATCGTGTCCAGTTGCTCGAAGATACTGAGCTTGAGCGCTTCGTTTTCGGTGGCGGCTTCGATCACAATGTCGACCTCGGCGAGTGCGTCGAGTGAAGTCGCGGTGCTAATGTTGGCGAGCGCAGATTGTTTGTCATCAGCGCTGATTTTTTCTTTCTTGATCAGGCGATCGAGACTGGTTGATATCGTTTCGAGGCCACGTTCAAGCTGCGCTTCACCAATATCCTGCATCGTTACCTTGAGACCCGCCGCGGCGCAAACCTGCGCGATGCCGTTACCCATGGTTCCAGCGCCGATGACGCCGACTGTTTTTATGCTCATAACTAACCTCTTGTCATTCCGCGGCTTGACCCGATGCGTCGGACCGGCGGAATCCATTCTAGAAAAATGCGGAATTCAGTTTAAAAAAATAAGGTGCGTTCTTCGAACGCGATATGTTTACTGGGTCCCGGCTTTCGCCGGGATGGCGCCTTTCGGCTTCACTTTCGCCGGGATGACAGTCGCTTTGGGCGACTGTCACATGTTTCTTCGGTATTGTCCGCCGACTTCGAACAGCGCGTTGGTGATTTCGCCGAGAGAACAATGGCGTACCGCGTTGACGAGTTCGGCAAAGATATTTTCATTGTTGATTGCGGCCTGGCGCACGCGCTCAAGCGCGTCGGCGCTGGTATAGGCGTGGGTCTTCTGAAACTCGCGTAAGCGCTTGATCTGGCTCCGCTTTTCTTCATCGCTGGAGCGGGCCAGTTCGATTTCGTACTCCTGGGGCCCGCTCGGGTTAAGGAAGGTATTGACCCCGATAATCGGCAGCGAACCATCGTGCTTGCGATGCTCGTAAAGCATCGACTCGTCCTGGATCCTGCCGCGCTGGTACCCGGTTTCCATCGCCCCCAGCACGCCGCCGCGTTCGGAGATACGTTCGAATTCCTGCAGCACGGCTTCTTCCACCAGGTCGGTGAGTTGTTCGATGATGAAAGAACCCTGGTTGGGGTTCTGATTTTTCGCAAGCCCCCACTCGTTATTGATAATCAGCTGGATTGCAAGCGCACGACGTACTGAATCGCCGGTCGGTGTCGTGATCGCTTCATCGAAAGCATTGGTGTGCAGGCTGTTGCAGTTGTCGTATACCGCGATCAGCGCCTGCAGGGTAGTGCGGATATCGTTGAAGTCCATCTCCTGTGCATGCAGCGAGCGACCCGAGGTCTGTATGTGATACTTGAGCTTCTGACTGCGTTCATTGGCGCCGTACTTGTTTTTCATCGCGGTCGCCCAGATGCGTCGTGCGACGCGGCCCATGACCGTGTACTCGGGATCCATGCCATTGCTGAAGAAAAAAGACAGGTTCGGGGCAAAATCGTCGATCTGCATCCCGCGCGCGAGGTAGGTTTCAACGAAGGTAAATCCATTCGCGAGTGTAAACGCGAGTTGCGAGATCGGGTTGGCGCCTGCCTCGGCGATGTGATAGCCCGAAATGGAAACAGAGTAGAAATTACGAATACGGTAATCGATGAAGTATTGCTGGATATCGCCCATCATCTTGAGCGCAAACTCGGTCGAGAAAATACAGGTATTCTGTCCCTGGTCCTCTTTCAGGATATCGGCCTGGACCGTGCCGCGGATGTTTTCCAGCGCCCAGTTGCTGACCTCGTCGATTTCCTGATCGGTTGGCTGGCGCTTGTTCTGGTGTGTAAACTTTTGCAGCTGCTGATCCATCGCCGTATTCAGGTACATTGCCAGGATAATCGGGGCGGGGCCGTTGATCGTCATCGAGACCGAGGTCGACGGGCTGCATAAATCGAAACCGTCATAAAGCGCTTTCATATCTTCCAGCGTCGCAATCGACACGCCGGAATTGCCAACTTTGCCGTAAATGTCGGGACGTTCATCCGGGTCGCAGCCGTAGAGCGTTACCGAGTCGAACGCGGTCGAAAGACGTTTGGCCTCGGAATGCTCGGACAGTTTCTTGAAACGACGGTTGGTTCGAAACGCATCGCCTTCGCCGGCAAACATCCGCGTCGGATCCTCGCTTTCGCGTTTGAAAGCGAAAACGCCCGCGGTAAACGGGAAACTGCCTGGCAGATTTTCCAGCAATAACCATTTCAGCAGTTCGCCATGGTCCTCGAAGGCTGGCAGCGAGACCTTGGGAATTCTCGATCCGGAAAGCGTTTCGTATTTAAGATCGGTGCGTATTTCACGATCGCGAATTTTTACGACGTACTCGTCACCGGAATAACTCTGGCGGACTTCGGGCCATTGATCGAGTAGGTTACGCGAGTTGCTGTCCAGCGCGGCTTCGCGTTTTGCAACCAGGGCATCAAGTTCGATTGTGTCCGATCCTTGCTTGCTCTCGATGAGCATGCGCCGGGTTTCGTCGAGCTGCTGACGTTCGCGCGCAAGCGCAACCTGTTGCCTGGCGTGGTCGTGGTAGTCGCGCACGGTTGTGGCGATCTCGGCGAGATAGCGTACCCGTTCAGAGGGCACGATGACGGTGCGCCCGGTCGATTTGCGGGTTTCGAATCGGGGTAGATGACCCGGGCCAGGCTCAAGCCCCAGCTCACCCAGTTTGGCCATGACTTCCTGGTAAAGTGCTGTGGTGCCATCGTCGTTGAAGCGTGATGCGATGGTGCCGAAAACCGGCATGGTTTCAATCGCTTGAGAAAAAGCTTGGTGGTTACGCTGCACCTGTTTGCAGACATCACGGTACGCATCTTCGGCGCCCTTGCGGTCAAACTTGTTGATCGCAACAATGTCGGCGAAGTCGAGCATGTCTATTTTTTCAAGCTGGCTTTGCGCGCCAAATTCCGGTGTCATCACATACAGCGATGTGTCGACCAGCGGCACGATGGCGGCATCCCCCTGGCCGATACCCGGGGTTTCTACGATGATCAAATCGAACTCGCAAAGTTTGCAGGCGGCGATCACGTCGGCGATGACCGCCGGGATTTCACCGACCGAATCGCGAGTCGCAATCGAACGCATATAGATATTGGGGTGATCGATCGCATTCATACGGATCCGATCGCCGAGTAGCGAACCTCCGGTTTTGCGTCGTGTCGGGTCGACCGCGATGACCGCAATCCGGAGCTGATCGCCGTGGTCGAGGCGGAAGCGGCGGATGATTTCGTCCGTCAGTGAAGATTTGCCCGAGCCGCCGGTGCCGGTAATGCCAAGCACAGGGGTACTGCGCTCGGCGGCGCCTTGTATCATTCGAGCGCGAAGTTCTTTGCTGGCGCTATCGTTCTCGAGCGCCGTTATCAGGCTCGCAAGTGCTGCTGTATCGTGCTCGAATAAAGGCTCGAGCGAGGTCGGTGCCTGCTGGCCCGGATCGTACTGGCAGCGCTCCAGCATGTCGGTAATCAAACCCTGCAGGCCCATGGTCTGGCCGTCTTCGGGGGAGTAAATTCGGGTCACGCCATAGGCTTCGAGTTCGCGAATTTCGGCGGGTATGATGACACCACCGCCACCGGCGAAAACCCGGATATCCGGGCGTCCCTTGGTTTTGAGCATGTCGACCATGTACTTCAGATACTCGACATGTCCGCCCTGGTAAGAGCTCAACGCGATCGCATGGGCGTCTTCCTGGACCGCGGCATCGACGATTTCGGCTACCGAGCGGTTATGGCCGAGATGAATCACTTCGGCGCCCGACGACTGCAGGATGCGGCGCATGATATTGATGGCGGCATCGTGCCCATCGAACAGGCTCGCAGCAGTCACAAAACGTACCTTAAGCGGTTTGCTCGAACTCGATGGAATCGTGATTACCTTTTCCGGTGCGGAACTCATAGCCAGGGCCTCAACGGCATAATTTTGGTTGCATTGTGCGGCGTATTAAACTACCTTACGTTTACGTTAACGTCAACTACTGAATATTAGATCATTCAACCGCTATTTGCCCATCTTTTACCCGTATCGATATGAGTAGTCAATTTGAGCCCAGGAACCCCGATTTCAAAACCCGGGTAAAACAGAGTTTCAGCGAGCAGAAAGTGATGCAGACGATAAACGCATCACTGGCCACGGTTGAAGCGGGGCGCGTTGAAATCGAAATCCCGTATCAGCTCGAGTTAACCCAGCAGGATGGATTTATCCACGCCGGCATCTCGTCCACGATCATGGACAGCGCCTGCGGTTATGCGGCTTTTACGTTGATGCCGGCCGAGGCGCGGGTTTTGACGATTGAATTCAAAATTAACCTGCTGGCACCAGCCGCGGGCGATCATTTCCGCGCGGTCGGCCAGGTGTGCAAACCGGGACGAAGCGTGTTCGTCGCCGAAGCCGAGCTTTTTGCACGCAGCGATTCAACCGACAAACTCATCGCTACGATGACCGGGACCCTGATGGCGGTGCTCCCGCAATGAGATCTGCATGAATCAAACCGAAACCAGCGATAAAACCTACACCATCGGTGAACTGGCCGAGGAGTTCGGGATCACTTCGCGTGCTTTGCGCCTGTATGAAGAAGAAGGTTTGCTCGATCCGCAGCGTGAAGGTACACGCCGTATCTACAAAGAACGCAACCGGGTGCGCTTGCGCCTGATACTACGCGGCAAACGGCTTGGCTGGTCGTTATCTGAAATCAGGGAATCATTCGATCTTTATGATTCAAGCCTGGGTGAGGAAGCCCAGCTCGAGTGGATGCTGGACAAGCTCGCGCAACGTCGTGACTCGCTGATGGCGCAAAGAAAGGATATTAACAATGCGCTGCAGGACCTGGAGCGAATCGCCACCGACGCCGAGCAGGCGCTGCAAGGCATTCGTTCGGGGCAACGCAAGGCGGGTCACGCTTAAATCCTGGAGATAGACAATGATACATCTTCCATCTTTGAATTTTGAACTGGGCGAAACAGCCGACATGCTGCGCGACGCGGTACAGGACTTCGCGCAGGCAGAAATTGCCCCGATCGCGGCCGAAATCGATCGCAGCAATGAATTTCCAAATGAACTCTGGCCCAAGCTCGGCGACATGGGTTTACTGGGCATCACCGTGCCCGAAACCTATGGTGGTGCCGAAATGGGCTACCTCGAGCATATCGTTGCGATGGAAGAAATCAGCCGCGCGTCGGCCTCGGTCGGTTTAAGTTACGGTGCGCATTCCAACCTGTGTGTGAACCAGATTAACCGCAACGGTAACGAGGCTCAAAAACAGAAATACCTGCCAAGGTTGATCAGCGGCGAGGATATCGGCGCACTGGCCATGTCGGAATCGGGATCCGGATCGGATGTGGTCAGCCTGCAAATGAAGGCTGATAAAACTGACAGCGGTTACTTGCTGAATGGCACCAAGATGTGGATTACCAACGGCCCGGATGCGGATGTCATCGTGGTTTACGCGAAAACAGATCCTGCCGCGGGCTCGCGCGGAATCAGTGCCTTCCTGGTCGAAAAGGCGTTTGGGTTTACGACCGCGCAAAAGCTCGACAAGCTCGGCATGCGTGGCTCCAACACCGGCGAACTGGTGTTTGCCGATGTCGAGGTACCGGCCGAGAATCTGCTCGGTGAATTGAACCGTGGTGCCGCGGTGTTGATGAGCGGGCTCGATTTCGAGCGCGCGGTACTGTCGGCCGGACCCACCGGCATCATGCAGGCCTGTATGGATGCCGTGGTGCCCTACGTGCATGAGCGCAAGCAATTTGGCCAGGCAATCGGCGAGTTTGAATTGATGCAGGGCAAGCTGGCCGATATGTACACCACGATGAACGCAACCAAAGCTTATGTTTACGCGGTTGGCAAGGCCTGCGATCGTGGTGAAACCACGCGCAAGGATGCCGCCGGGGCGATCCTGTACGCGGCCGAAAAGGCGACCTGGATGGCGCTGGAAGCAATCCAGGCGCTGGGTGGTAACGGTTACACCAATGATTACCCGGTCGGCCGGCTGTTACGCGATGCCAAGCTCTACGAAATTGGTGCAGGCACGTCCGAGATCCGTCGCATGTTGATTGGACGGGAATTATTCAACGAAACTTCTTAACCAGACTGATACGAGAATGTCATGAGCGAAAATATTGTCATTACCGGCGCCGCACGCACCCCGATGGGCGGATTTCAGGGCGTCTTATCGGATGCCAGCGCATCCCAGCTTGGCGCCGCCGCAATCAAGGCCGCAGTGGAACGCAGCCAGCTGCAGGGCGATGCGATCGATGAAGTCATCATGGGCTGCGTGTTGCCGGCCGGGCAGGGCCAGGCACCGGCACGCCAGGCCAGCCTCGGCGCGGGACTGCCGCTTTCTGTCGGCTGTACCACGATCAACAAGATGTGCGGCTCGGGCATGAAGGCGACCATGTTCGCGCATGATCTGCTGCGGGCGGGTAGCAACCGCGTTATGGTGGCGGGTGGCTTCGAAAGCATGACCAATGCGCCATACCTGCTGACCAAGGCGCGTGGCGGATTGCGTATGGGCCATGGACAGGTACACGATCACATGTTCCTCGATGGGCTCGAAGACGCCTACGACAAGGGTAAATTAATGGGCGTATTCGCCGAGAATACCGCGGACAAGTATGGGTTCACGCGCGAGCAGCAGGATGAATTTGCCATCACGTCGCTCAAACGCGCCCAGTCCGCGATCGAAAGTGGGGCCTTCAAGGACGAGATAACACCGGTCGTAATCAAGACGCGCAAAGGCGAAGTCACGGTTGACACCGATGAGCAGCCGTTCAACGCCAACATCGACAAGATTCCAACCTTACGTCCCGCGTTTCGCCCGGATGGTACCGTTACCGCGGCGAATTCGAGTTCGATTTCTGATGGCGGCGCGGCACTGGTACTGATGGGCGAAGCCGAAGCCGAGCAGCGTGGCGTAAAACCGCTGGCAGTCATCCGTGCTCACGCTACCCACGCACATGAACCCGAGTGGTTCACCACCGCGCCGGTCGGGGCGCTCAAGAAGGTTCTGGAAGCCGCTAACTGGTCCAGCGACGAGGTCGATCTGTACGAAATCAATGAAGCCTTCGCGGTGGTCACGATGGCCGCGATGACCGATCTAGGGCTCGATCACGCTAAAGTGAATATCAATGGCGGTGCCTGCGCACTCGGACATCCGATTGGTGCCTCGGGCGCGCGCATTATCGTGACGCTGATCCATGCGCTGCAGCGCCAGGGCCTGAAGAAGGGCGTCGCCGGGCTCTGCATCGGTGGCGGCGAGGCGACCGCGATCGCACTCGAGCTGGTCTGAGCCGTTACATGGACCTCAGCGAAGAACAGCGCCTGATTCGCGATAGCGTGCGCGATTTCGTGCAGGCCAGGGTCGTACCGTTCGCTGCCGACTGGGATCGAGACAATCATTTCCCGCGCGAGCAGCTGGCCGAAATGGCTGAACTGGGTCTGTTCGGCATGTTTATCCCGGAAGAATGGGGTGGCAGCGGTGCGGATTATTTATCCTTTGCGCTCGCAATCGAAGAAGTCGCCGCTGGCGATGGGTCCTGTTCGACAATACTCAGCGTGAATAACTCGGTCGTCTGTAGCGTGCTGCTTGCGTCCGGTAGCGAGTTCCTGAAACAAACCTATCTGAAACCGCTCGCGTCGGGAGCGCAACTGGGCTGCTTCTGCCTGACCGAACCACAGGCGGGTTCCGATGCTGCGGCGCTGAAAACGCGCGCGCAAAAGCAGGGCGACGAGTATGTTTTGAATGGGACCAAGGCGTTTATCACTTCCGGCAAGAATGCCGACGTCGCGATCGTGTTCGCGGTAACCGACCCGGAAGCAGGCAAAAAAGGTATTAGCGCTTTCGTCGTGCCCACCGACAATCCGGGATACGAGGCGACTACCGTGGAACAAAAGATGGGCCAGCATGCCTCCGATACCGCGCAGATTTTTTTCAAGGATTGCCGGATTCCGGCTGATCATTTGATTGGTGCGGAAGGCGAAGGCTACCGGATTGCGTTGATGAACCTCGAGGGTGGCCGGATCGGAATCGGCGCACAGAGTGTCGGCATGGCGCGCGCTGCTTATGAATGTGCGCTTGATTATGCCAGGCAGCGCCTGAGTTTCGGCAAGTCGCTGGTCCAACACCAGGCAGTCGCATTTCGTCTTGCCGACATGGCGACGCAGCTCGAAGCGGCCAGGCTGATGGTGCATAGCGCGGCGCGTTTGCGCGACGCCGGAGAACCCTGCCTGAAACAGGCGAGCATGGCCAAGTTGTTCGCCTCCGAGGCCGCCGAAAAAATCTGTTCCGATGCGATCCAGGTACTTGGAGGGTATGGCTACCTGCGCGATTACCCGGTTGAGCGCATCGCGCGTGACGTGCGCGTCGCCCAGATTTACGAAGGCACCAGCGATATCCAGCGTATCGTTATTGCCCGCGAAATTATCGACCAGTCATGAGTATCATCGAATCCAGAATCAGTAGCCGCTCGGCCGAATTTCAGCAAAACCACGACGCGATGCTGGAACTGGTTGACGACCTGCACACGCGGGTTGAGACGATTGCACTCGGTGGTGGCGAACGCGCGCGCGCGAAGCACCTGGGCAGGGACAAGCTGTTACCGCGCGATCGCATCGATAAACTCGTCGATCCCGGATCGCCGTTTCTCGAGCTGGGGCAATTCGCCGGCTTTGAAATGTATGGTGAAGATAACGTCGCCGCTGGCGGGTTGATCACCGGTATCGGACGCATCAACGGGCTGGAGTGCATGATCGTGGCCAACGATGCCACCGTCAAGGGTGGCACCTACTATCCGATAACAGTCAAGAAACACCTGCGCGCGCAGGCCATCGCCGCGGAAAATAATCTGCCCTGCATTTACCTGGTTGACTCCGGCGGCGCGCATTTACCGAGCCAGGACGACGTGTTTCCGGACCGAGATCATTTCGGACGTATTTTTTTCAATCAGGCCAATATGTCCGCTCGCGGCATTCCCCAGATCGCGGTGGTGATGGGCTCCTGCACCGCTGGCGGCGCCTACGTTCCGGCGATGTGCGATCAATCGATCATCGTGCGGGAACAGGGCACGATCTTCCTCGGCGGTCCACCGCTGGTGAAGGCCGCGACCGGTGAAGTGGTCAGTGCCGAAGAGCTCGGTGGTGCTGACGTGCACGCACGTATCTCCGGTGTGGTCGATCACTACGCACAGAACGACGAACATGCACTCGCGATGGCGCGTGATATTGTGGCCTCGCTGAATCGGGCCAAACAGGCCGATATTGTGCTGCGTGCACCGCTCGAACCGAATTATCCGGCGGAAGATCTCTACGGCATCGTCCCAGGCAGCCTGCGCAAGCCGTTCGACATTCGCGAGATTATCGCGCGCCTGGTTGATGGCAGCGAATTCGATGAATTCAAACAGCTCTACGGCACCACGCTGATTTGTGGTTTCGCGCATCTCTATGGCATTCCAGTTGGTATTGTCGCCAATAACGGCATCCTGTTCTCGGAATCTGCGTTGAAAGGTGCGCACTTCATCGAGCTCTGCGCCAAGCGCCACATCCCGTTGATTTTTCTGCAGAATATCACCGGTTTCATGGTAGGCCAGAAATACGAACATGGCGGTATTGCCCGCGATGGCGCCAAGATGGTAACCGCGGTTGCCTGCGCGCGGGTGCCCAAGCTGACACTGGTGGTTGGGGGCAGTTTCGGGGCCGGTAATTACGCGATGTGCGGACGCGCCTACGGCGGACGATTCCTGTGGATGTGGCCGAATGCACGCATTTCGGTGATGGGCGGCGAACAGGCCGCGACCGTGCTGGCGCAGGTCAAACGCGACAGTCTCGAAGCCAGGGGTGAAAACTGGAGCCAATCAGATGAACTCCTGTTCAAGGAACCCATCAAGGCACAGTATGAATACCAGGGCCATCCTTACTATGCCTCGGCGCGGCTGTGGGATGATGGCATTATCGATCCGGCCGATTCGCGCCGGGTGTTAGGGTTGGGTCTGTCGGCAGCGTTAAATGCGCCGATCGAGACGACCGAGTTTGGCATCTTCAGGATGTAACGTTGATGCATCAGTCCGGGCCCAAACATGTTTAGCAAAATTCTGGTCGCCAATCGCGGCGAAATAGCGGTCCGCGTCGCCAAAACGGCGCGCAGGCTCGGGATTACCAGTGTCGCGGTTTATTCGGTTGCCGACAAAGACGCGTTGCATGTGGAAGTCTGCGATGAGGCCTATTGTGTCGGTGGCGCCGCAGTCAGCGAGAGTTATCTCAACGCCGAGCGGATACTGCAGGTCGCGCAGCAATGCGGGGCCGAAGCGATTCATCCGGGCTATGGTTTCCTGTCTGAAAATGCAGCGTTTGCCCGGGCCTGCGAAGCGGCCGACATCGTGTTTATCGGGCCACCGGCCAGTGCTATCGAAGCGATGGGATCAAAAAGCGAGGCCAAGGCGCTGATGGAAAAAGCCGGCGTACCGCTGATCCCGGGCTACCATGGTGACGACCAGCAGGATGACCTGCTCGCCACCGAGTCTAAACGGATTGGTTACCCGCAATTAATCAAGGCCAGCGCCGGGGGTGGCGGCAAGGGTATGCGCCTGGTAGAGAATCAGAAACAATTTGCCGAGGCCCTGGTATCGGCGCGGCGTGAGGCAAGCAGCGCATTTGGTGATGACAAGGTTCTGATCGAGCGCTACCTCGGCAAACCACGCCATGTCGAAATGCAGATTTTCGCTGATCGCCTGGGCGCTTGCGTGCATTTGTTCGAACGTGATTGCTCGATTCAGCGCCGTCATCAAAAAGTCCTCGAAGAAGCCCCGGCACCGGGACTCGACGATACTATTCGCGCCGCCATGGGAGAGGCGGCCATCAACTGCGCCATAGCCATCAACTATGTCGGTGCTGGTACCGTCGAATTCCTGCTGGACCAGGACGGCAGTTTTTATTTCATGGAAATGAACACTCGCCTGCAGGTCGAACACCCGGTCAGCGAAATGATAACTTCGCAAGACCTGGTCGAGTGGCAATTGCGGGTTGCCTTCGGCGAAGCCCTGCCGCTGGCACAACAGGAAATCGTGAAACAGGGACATGCGGTTGAGGCACGAATTTACGCAGAGTCTCCGCAGAATGATTTCATGCCCGCCGCAGGCAGGATCAAGTACCTGCGATTACCGGAAACCTCGAGCGCGGTGCGCGTCGATACCGGGGTTCGCTGCGATGACCTGATCGGAATTAACTACGACCCGATGATCGCCAAGCTAATCGTGCATGCTGAAAATCGCACCGCGGCGCTGGCTAAACTTAAACTGGCGCTGCGGCGATACCAGATCCTGGGTTTGAATACCAATCTCGGATTTCTTGCGCGCCTGGCAGCCATGCCCGAACTGATTGCGGGTGATTTTGATACCGGTTTTATTGCCACCCATCACGAACGCCTGTTTGCTGATGATGGCGAGCAATTGAACCGGGCGCTGGTGCTCGCTGCTGCGGCGATGTTGCCCGCGTTCGATAATCGCGAGTCATCGCATGCTGACGGTTCACCCTGGGACTCGCTCGACTACTGGCGCGTAAACCTGCACAGCAGTCAAGGTATCGAGCTTGAGCAGGATGCGTCGATTTACCCGGTAGTAATTACACGGCGGCAGGATGGCTGGCATTTTACCTGTGGCGAGGAAAGCTACCTGCTGACTGGCCACTGGATCGATCAGCAACACCTGCGCGTTGAAATTGATGCCGAGTCTGTCGAGTTACCGGTGGTGCGGGAAGATGCTTCAATCTCGATTTGTTACCAGGGACAGGCCTATCGTTTTGGCATTCCAGCAGCGACTCATGGCGCGGAAGGCGCCGCCGCAGACGCCGATCATCCGCGTGCGCCGATGTCGGGCGCCGTTGTTGCGCTGTCGATTGCGGTTGGGGATACTGTCGAGCCCGGGGATACCCTGGTCGTGGTCGAAGCCATGAAAATGGAACATGCCATCGTTGCACAGATCAGTGCGAAGGTTGGCGATATCCTGGTTGCGGTGGGTGACCAGGTCGATGAAGGTGAAACCCTGGTTTTATTGGAGGTTGAATAGTCCGATGAATTTTCCGGAGCGCGTCAAAATAGTCGAGGTAGGCCCCCGCGACGGATTGCAGAATGAGTCCGAAACCGTACCCGCCGAAGCCAAGGTGCAGCTGATCGAAATGCTGGTTGATGCCGGCCTGCCGGTGGTTGAGTCAGGGGCCTTCGTATCCCCGAAGTGGGTGCCGCAAATGGCGACCAGCGCAGAAGTTTTCAAGCAGATCAATAAGCGTACCGGGATTTCCTACCCGATGCTGGTGCCGAACCTGAAAGGCCTGGAGCTTGCGTATGCAGCGGGGGTGGAGGAGGTCGCGTTGTTTGCTGCGGCCACGGAATCCTTTTCGCAGAAGAATACCAATTGCTCGATTGCCGAAAGCATCGATCGATTCAACGCAGTGATCGTTGAGGGCCAGGCGCTGGGCATGAAGATCCGTGGCTATATATCCTGCGTGCTGGGCTGCCCCTACGAGGGCGAGGTATCGTCCGACACGGTTTTGATGCTGGCACAGAAGTTGTTTGACAAGGGTTGCTACGAAGTTTCACTCGGCGACACCATCGGTGTCGGTACCGCGGGCCAGGCGCGAGACCTGGTCGAAAAACTGAGTCAACAGGTGCCGATACAGCATCTGGCGGCGCATTTTCACGATACTTACGGCCAAGCGCTAGCCAATATTCATGCGGTAATGCAGTGTGGAATTTCCGTGATCGACAGCTCGGTCGCGGGCCTGGGTGGTTGTCCCTATGCGAAGGGAGCCACCGGCAACGTTGCCACCGAGGACGTGGTTTACATGCTGAATGGTATGGGTATCGAAACCGGGGTGGATATGGACAAGTTACTCCAGGCTGGCCGCTTCATCAGTGATTTTCTCGGGCGCGAACCGGTCTCACGGGCGGCAACCGCGTTGCTACGCAAGCAAGCGGGCTAGAGCGATGGGATTACCTGAATCAGTCGGCCGTGAAAAGAAACATCATCGCAAGATCGACTGCGAGGGATACCTGCGCAGCGATGGACTCTGGGACATCGACGTGCATATGGTCGATACGCGCACCTATGATTGTACCTACGACGAGTTTCACCGCGATGGCGTAATCAGGGCCGGCGAGCCGGTGCACGATATGTGGCTGCGTTTCACTATCGATCTCGACTTTCTGATTCATGATGTACAGGCAGCGTCGGACCAGACACCGTTCAGCATCTGCCCGCGTGCCGCCGGGGCGATGCGGGAAATTATCGGGTTGCGTATCGGTTATGGCTGGATGAAGCAGGTGCGTGAGCGTATCGGTACCGATAAAAGCTGTACCCATCTGATGGACCTGCTCGGGCAGTTGGCCGCAACGGCCTACCAGACGCTGCATGCCGCGATTGAAGAACGTGATGCCAAATGCAAAGACCGCGAAAAGCCGCCGATCCTGGATACCTGTATCGCGCTTTCCAGTAGCGGCGACGTGGTCAGGAATCTCTGGCCCGAGTTCTACACCCCTAAACCTGGTGAGGAGTCAAAAACATGAGCGTAGCACTGGCTTTCGATATATACGGTACCCTGATCGACCCGCACGGGGTCGTGGATGAACTTTCAAAGCACGTGGGAGCGCGTGCGCAGGAGTTTTCGAATATCTGGCGCGACAAGCAACTCGAATACACCTGGCGTCGTGCATTAATGCAGCGTTACCAGAATTTCCCGGTCTGTACCCGGCAGGCGCTGGATTACACCGATACCCTGTTGCAGACCGGTCTCGATGAGTCGGCAAAAGCAGCCCTGATGCAGGTCTATCGAGTGTTGCCCGCCTACGACGATGTTCCAGCCAGCCTGCAGGCGCTGGCAGATGCGGGCTTTCGCCTGTTCGGATTTTCCAATGGTGTCGAGGAGGCGATTATCGGGCTGCTCGAACACGCCGGGATCGATCAATATTTTGAAGGCGTAGTCAGTGTCGATGCGCTGCAGACCTTTAAACCCGATCCACAGGTTTATCATCATTTCATTGAAGTAGCCGACACTGCCCCGGAAAATTGCTGGCTGGTCTCGAGCAACGGGTTCGATGTGATCGGTGCTGTATCTGCTGGGATGAAGGCGGCCTGGCTCAGGCGCTCGCAAAGCGTGGTATTTGACCCCTGGGGAGTTGAGGCGACGCTTGTCATGCATAGTCTTGATGAACTACAGCAGAAAATAACTCCTTAAAATACAATAAGTTATAGCGTTCTAAAATTATTTTGTTGCAGTGCAACAAAATACTTGACTTATCTTCACCCAATCCCTATATTATCGGTATTGTTGCAGTGCAACATAGATTTTAAATCTACTTTATTAATCCTTACCGAGGAAACGAAAATGTACGAAGATTTCATGAAAATGGCTCAAGAAAGCATGAAGCCGATGATGAAGATGGCTGAAAACAATACAGTTCTGGTGGTAAAAATGATGCAGTCTCAGGCTGAAATCGCTACTGAAATGATGCAAAGCAACCTAGCGCACGTTCAGGCTCTGGCAGAAGTCAAAGATATGAACGTTGCCGTTGAAATGCAGCAGAAATATGTCGAAACTTTGAACGAAAAGTTGACGACTGTTGCCAAGGAAAACGCGGCCGTTATCGAAGCTGCGGTTACCGAAGCTGGCAAGATTTTCGAAGGCTCACTCGCTGAAGTTCAGGCACAAGCCAAGAAAACCGCTCAAAACATCGAGAAGGAAATCGCCAAGGCAGGCAAGAAAGCAGCTTAATATCGCTTTCTCTGGAGTCGCGTTGACCCCCGTCAAAGCGATCCCGAAAATTACTCCTCCAAAGTTCAGGCCCGGCGTTATAATGACCCGGGCCTTTTTTTTACAGGTATGCAGATATGACAAACGTAGTGATAGTGGACGGGGTGCGAACTCCGATAGGCGCGTTTAGCGGTTCGCTCGCGAATACTCCCGCGAGCAAGCTAGGCGCAATCGTTATCAAATCCCTGCTGGAGCGCAACGGTGTTGCTCCAGAGCAGGTTGACGAAGTAATCTTGGGACAGATCTTGACCACGGCTACCGGACAGAATCCGGCACGTCAGGCAGCGATGGAAGCAGGGCTTCCGCAAGAATGTCCGTCAATGACAATTAACAAACTGTGCGGCAGCGGACTCAAGTCGGTCCATCTCGCTGCGCAGGCAATCAAATGCGGCGATGCCGATATCATTATTGCCGGCGGGCAGGAAAACATGAGCCTGGCGCCACACGCATTACCGAAATCCCGTGACGGTCAACGCATGGGTGACTGGCTACTCAAGGACACCATGCTAACCGACGGTTTGATGGATGCATTCAACGATTATCACATGGGCGTAACCGCTGAGAATATCGCCAAGAAGTTCGGCATCAGCCGCGCCGATCAGGATGCTTTCGCAGCGGCCTCGCAACAGAAAACCGAACAGGCACAGGCCGATAATATATTCGCCAACGAAATTGTAAAGGTCGAAATCCCGCAGCGCCGGGGCGATCCCGTCGTTTTCGATAGGGACGAGTATCCCAAGGCCGGCGTTACCGCCGAAGACCTTGCTAAACTGCGTCCGGCATTCGATCGTGAGGGCACGGTAACCGCCGCTAACGCTTCGGGTATTAACGACGGCGCCGCGGCGCTGTTGATTATGAGTGAAGACAAGGCCAAGGAACTCGGACTCACCCCGATGGCAACCATCAAGTCGTACGCTAGTGCGGGTGTCGACCCGGCGATCATGGGTACCGGCCCGATCCCGGCGTCCCGGAAATGCCTGGATAAGGCTGGCTGGTCAATCGATGATCTCGATTTGATCGAATCCAACGAAGCCTTTGCTGCGCAGTCCCTGTCGGTGAATGGCGAGATGGGCTGGGATACCAGCAAGGTCAACATCAGCGGTGGCGCAATTGCGCTGGGGCATCCGATTGGTGCCTCTGGTGCCCGTGTTCTGGTAACCTTGCTGCACGGTATGAAACGCACTGACGCCAAGCGCGGCCTGGCAACGCTGTGTATCGGCGGTGGCCAGGGTGTTGCGCTTGCAGTAGAAAGATAAAACTCAATTATGAACATGACGAAAGGAGAAAAGACATGAGCCGAGTAGCTCTAGTAACAGGCGGCACCCGCGGCATCGGTGAAGCCATTTGCCTGGCATTAAAAGATGCAGGATTCAAAGTAGTAGCCACCTACGCCGGTAATGAAGAGGCTGCGCAAAAGTTTATCGATCAAACCGGTATTCCGGCTTACCGCTTCGACGTCGGCAACTACGATGACTGTCAGGAAGCAGTGCAAAAGATCGAAAACGAAGTAGGACCGGTTGAAGTATTGATCAACAATGCCGGCATCACGCGTGACGGCACCATGCACAAGATGAACTTTGAGCAGTGGAATGCGGTCATCCAGACAAACCTGACTTCCTGTTTCAACATGTGTCACGGCGTGCTAAACGGCATGCGCGACCGGGGTTTTGGTCGCATCGTCAACATCGGTTCGGTCAACGGTCAGGCGGGTCAGTACGGGCAGGTCAACTATGCGGCCGCCAAGTCAGGCATCCATGGATTTACCAAAGCGCTGGCCCAGGAAGGCGCCGCCAAGGGTATCACGGTTAACGCCATCGCTCCGGGTTACATCGCAACTGAAATGGTGCGCGCGGTACCGGAAAATGTGCTGGAAAAAATTGTCGCGCGAATCCCGATTGGTCGTCTCGGCGAAGCCAGCGAGATTGCCCGCGGCGTTGTTTTCCTGACCGCGGACGATGCCGGGTTTATCACCGGTTCTACCCTGTCAATCAATGGCGGACAACATATGTATTAAAGCAGCGCCACTCGCTGTTAGAAAGCCGGAACTTAGCGGAGTTTCGGCTTTTTTTTTACCCCGTGAAAAATTGCTTGTCGTAACTGATGCAGTTTTAGTAATGAGTTTTGGCTCACGCCGAATATCATATTTTCAAGATAGTCAGTATGATATTGAGAATCGTTTACAAACTAATCTTTGCGCGTATGCAAAAGACAACTCTTAGCCTGGCTGCCCTGGGTTGCATCGTCTGCTTCTCTACCGCAGATGCATCCTCTGTTGCCAGGGTGACTGCTTTACAATCGTCGGCCTGGATAGAGCAAGAGAATAATAAAACCGTACTTAGAAGTGACCGCGATTTAGAGGTCGGTGACCATATTATCACCGGCGATACCGGTCGGGTCGAGATGCAGTTTTGGTCCAATGCCAGCTTGCGACTCTACCCTAACTCCGAAATCAGATTACAGGCAAAAAAGAATACCAAATTAAATACGCCCGGTAATCAACCGCTGCTATATGTTCACAAAGGGAAGGTTTGTGTCGATTACAAATCGCAGCCAAGTTCACAGAATAAATTTGAACTGAACATTGGCAATACGATCGTTACCGCGAAGCATCATCATAGTTATATTTGCGTGCTGCGAGAGGATGGTTGGTCATTTGTTAACTTGCGTGCCGGCAGTGTTCAGATTAGCCACTCCGTCGATCCAAGCATGATTATCCTCAGTGAATCCGGCACAGAATTGCGCATCAATGACGACGGTTCCTATGAATTACTTAAACCCGGTGCAGCTGATTCAATAACACCCGAAGACGATAAGCCGTTTATCACTGAAACGGATATCAAAACGGCAAGCCCTGCCGATATTCCCGCAGCCGTTGAAGATGACATTGTCGTCGCGAAGGAAAATGTCAAAAATGAATCAAAACCCGCAACTGATGAAAATACATCGGGCTACATTTATACCGTTTACCTGTTTTCGACACGCTTCGAGGAGAGCGCTAACAAGGTTAATCAGAAATTTCAAAAGGCAGGCCATAAATCTGAAATCATTGTCATTGGGCAGGATGCCTCAATACGCTACCGTGTCGGCGTCTCGGGTTTCGAAACCCGGCAGGCGGCACGGGAATTTTCGAATTCCGTGACTGGTAAACTGGGCATCTCGGATACCTGGATAGGCAAAGATCGACAAAACATATCGTCTATTGACGAGATTGATGTCGAAACGTCAAGTTTCACTGAGACTTCTGCTGGCGCTGAAGGAGGCATCGCTGCTGCTGAAAATACGGCAACAAATGCGTCAGACCCTGGGCCTGAAGAGATTAGAAATAATTACATTTACACGGTTTACCTGTTTTCGACACGCTCCGAGGAGGCTGCGAACGAGGTTAACCAGAGATTTCAAAAAGCAGGCCACAAATCGAAAATTATTACCAGCGGCAAGGAGCCCGCGATACGCTACCGCATCGCCGTTTCAGGTTTCGAATCCCGGCAGTCAGCGAAAGACTTTTCCAGCTCTGTGGTTGGTAAACTGGGTATCTCAGATACCTGGATAGGAAAAGAACGCACAAATAATTAAGTTTATCTCGTAAAACACTGAAATGGCCCAACCACCGTCGCGGGTTACAAAGGTCGTTATGTTTGCGGGGGAATCGAATAGGTGCCGGTAGCGTGCGCGACGAGATCCTCGTCGCTATAGATTGATACCTCGACCACGGCCAGTCGTTTGCCGAGTTTGATGATATTGCCCCTGGCTACCAGATCACATTCACTGGGTTTGCGCA
>CAXMSP010000179.1:0-7528 GCA_964196225.1 uncultured Gammaproteobacteria bacterium
CCCACCGCAGGCGCGAATACCGGCACCAGGATAAACACGGTCATCACGAAAGACATGACTCTCGCCATTTCACGGCCCTTGAACTGATCTCGCACCAGCGCGATCGAAACAATGCGCGGTCCCGAAGCTCCGAAACCTTGCAGAAATCGACCCAGTAACATCTGCTCGAAACTGGTCGCGAAAATGGAAAGCACGCATCCCAGCGCAAACACTACAAAACCCGCAATGATGGATGGGCGTCTACCAATCGAGTCCGAAAGGGGGCCAAAAAATAACTGTCCGAATGCCATACCCGCAAAAAATATTGAGATAACGTATTGGCTATCGTTGATCTGCTGAACATCGAGGTCAGCGGCAATTTCGGGCAGTGCCGGCAGCATCGCATCGATCGAAAGCGCGACCAGCGATATGATCAATGCAATCAGAATGATGAACTCGATAAATCCCGGGCTGCTATCGCTAGCATGGTGTTTCATATTACTGCCCGCCCGATGCTTATCAGTTCGTAGATAACGTCATGACCATGCAACTGGCAGTATCCGGACAAAGCGATGTGAATTGACGGGTTTGCATAATTTCGAGCGGCACCTCTGCTCGATCAACCCTGGAAAAACCGAGCTTTTCGAAGTATCTCTCGGCAGTCTCAGTAAGCAAATAGACAGCTTTCCTGCCCTCGGAATGGGCCTGGTTGATTAAAAACTCCGACATAGCTCGTGCCAGGCCACGGTCGCGATATCGCTCCTGCACGACTACCGAACGCAGCAGTGCGTAATTCGCTGCCGGTTCAAGACCACCGGCAGCAACCAGGTCGTCCTCATCAAAAATCCCGCAGAAGCTGTGCGTATGTCCGGCACAATCCTCGGTAGGTAATTGATTACTACGCAACAGGTTTTCTAGTCGAGCCAGGTCACGGGATCGAAGCCTGGTTATCGAACCGGCTGGCACGGCCTCGATACTCCTGGCTCAATCGCCATCCAGCGTCTCTACTCGAATTCGATGGACATCACCATGCACTGCTTCAAGTTGTTTTATCTCATCAATCGCATCCACCATCTGATGTTCACGAATCTTTTGCGTCAGCATGATAATCGTCGCCTGCGTCACCCCGGTTTCCGGCTCCTTCTGCAATACTGCTTCGATAGAAATTTCCTTGTCGCCCATGACGCGGGTTATTTCTGCTAACACACCGGGGCGGTCATCGACGCGCATGCGCAAATAGTAAGCGGTTTGAATTTCGGTAATCGGCAGAATCGGGATATCGACTATCTGATCAGGCTGAAAGGCCAGGTGCGGTACCCGGTTTTGAGCATCGGTGGTAATCGTGCGGGCGACATCGATAATATCCGCGATCACGGCAGACGCGGTTGGATCCGCTCCGGCACCGGCACCATAGTAAAGCGAGGGCCCAAGTCTGTCCGCCTGCACCAGAACCGCGTTCATGACGCCGTCGACATTGGCGATCAATCTTTTTTCCGGGATCAATGTTGGATGCACACGCATTTCAATACCGGCTTCGGTGCGGCGCGCAACGCCAAGATGCTTGATGCGATAACCAAGCTGGTTGGCGTAGATCACATCTTCCGTGGAAACATCGCTAATTCCCTCGGTATAAACGGCATCGAATTGCAACGGAATTCCAAACGCAATCGATCCCAGGATACAGAGCTTATGGGCCGCATCGATTCCCTCGACATCAAAGGTTGGATCCGCTTCGGCATAGCCCAGCTCCTGCGCTTCGCGCAATACATCGTTAAAATCACGACCCTTGTCGCGCATTTCCGTGAGAATAAAGTTACCCGTACCGTTGATAATTCCAGCAACTGACTGGATATGATTCGCACTCAAACCCTCGCGAATCGATTTGATGATCGGAATGCCTCCCGCTACCGCGGCTTCAAAAACGACATTAACGCCATTTTGTTGGGCCGCGGCGAAGATCTCATTACCGTGTAACGCGATCAGCGCCTTGTTGGCGGTAACCACATGCTTACCGTTATCGATTGCCCGCATAACCAGTTCGAGTGCCAGGTCGCATCCACCAATGAGCTCGATTACGATATCGATTTCGGGATTATTGACGACCGCAAAGGGGTCTTCGACAAGGCTGATGTCACCGCTGCCCGCCGGCATGCCAGACGCAACAGAACGTCTCGATGCCTGGATGATTTCAATTTTGCGCCCTGCTCGACGCGCAATTTCGGCAGCGTTATTCTTTAACACCATCGCGGTGCTGGCACCCACAGTACCCACACCGAGTAAACCCAGTTTTACCGGTTTCAATCAAACTCTCCAGAATTCGTCGCAGGGGATTTTCGAACGGGCAACAGTAAGAAAACTACACTCGACTGTCAACCGCAAGCCGCAAATAGACATCGTTGATCAGGATCCTTATTTACATTATTCTGCCGCACATGCCCCTCGCCGAAGATATCATCAGCAACCGTCATCGAATTACCGCCTATGACGTGGACACGATTAGTGTAAATGACGACATCTATCGTCAAAGCCTGGTAATGACGGCCGATTCTATTCTTTGTCCCTGGCCGGTTTCTACGCTGCAGCATCTCAACCCCGAAAACCTGGTGCCGATATTCGAATCAAAGCCGACCGTGGTGTTGCTCGGTACCGGTAAGCGCCAGATGTTTCCGGATGCCAAAATATTCGCACTGTTCGGCGAACAGGGTATTGGCCTCGAAGTAATGGATAACGGTGCCCTGTGCCGCACCTTCAATATCCTCGTCGCCGAGGACCGCGACGTCACCGCCGCCATCATCCTCAACCCCTCCTCGTGAAATTCACTTCGGTGGATTAATCCAAATGCTGCCCGGGGAGACCCGAGATGCCGGCAGAGGGCCGGGGGGGATGGGTTATTCTTCGATGACGTTTTCGCGGGAGTAGCCGCTGTGCTCGAGTATGCGACGCAACTTGCGCAACGCATCCATTTGGATCTGGCGCACGCGCTCACGGGTAACACCCAGCTCGATCCCTACCTCTTCCAGGGTACCGCGCGGGTGATTACGCAGGCCGAAACGGCGAACTACAACATCGCGCTGCTTTTCATCGAGTTCGTCCAGCCAGCTATCAAGATGCTGAATCACGGATTCGTCCTGCAGAATAACAGAAGGATCGGTATTGTTGTCATCAGGGATAACATCAAGCAGTGGGCGTTCGCCTTCACCTCCCATCGGAATATCGACGGAAGAAACACGATCGGCAAGCTTGAACATTTTCTCAACGTCTTTCACCGGTTTCTTCAACAGCCTGGCGACATCGTCGGGTGTCGCTTCACGATTTAGTTCCTGCGTAAGTTTTCGCGCCGCCCTGAGGTAGGTATTTAATTCCTTGATGACATGAATCGGCAAACGGATAGTGCGCGTCTGGTTCATCAACCCGCGCTCAATAGTCTGGCGGATCCACCAGGTTGCATAGGTCGAAAAACGAAAACCCCGTTCAGGATCAAACTTTTCAACCGCACGGATCAAGCCAAGATTCCCTTCTTCAATCAGATCGAGTAGTGCCAGTCCGCGATTCATATAGCGCCTTGCGATCTTGACGACCAGGCGCAGGTTACATTCGATCATTTTATCGCGCGCTGCGGTATCACCCTTTAACGCGAGACGCGAATAGTAAACTTCCTCTTCTGCAGTCAACAGTGGTGAAACTTCAATTTCCTTTAGATAGAGTCGGGTCGGATCCGCATCCGATGTGCGGCGCGTGGTTGTCTTGCGGCGGTCCGTCTCCGGCTTGCGTCGTTCGACAAATTTTTCGCTCTCGGTGGCTTCTTCATCACCTACTTCGACAGAGGTGGCCCCTTCAGCTTCAACTTCTTCCTCTTCGTCGTCGTCGTCGTCATCAGCAGCTTCCTCATCTTCGATAAGATCCTCCACCAGATCTTCAGGCGGTATTTCGGTATCTTCGATAAGTGACTTATCGGTCGATTTGGTCATTCAGAAGTTCCTTTATTTGTTAGGCAGATACTTCAGCGGATCTACCGGCTTGCCATTTCGCCTAATCTCAAAATGCAGCTTCGCGGTGTTATCCCTGCTTCCCATTTTAGCCACCACTTTTCCTGCCTTGACCGTGCTTCCCTCTTGCACCAGGCGCTCTTGACAATAGGCATAAGCACTTAAAAAAGTATCACTGTGCTCGATAATGATCAGATTACCATAACCGACCAAACCATTGCCACTATATACCACCCTGCCATCTGCAACCGCGCGTACCGGTTGCCCGAGTTTTCCGGCGATGTCGATGCCGCGCCGATCGAGGTCAGACGCAAGAAAAGTATTCAGTGATTTACCTTTGGTCGGCCAAATCCATTTGGAAGGATTACGGCTACTGGATTGAACATTTTTGGACTTGGTAGATACCTTGGCTTTAGGTTTGGTACTCGACTTGTTGCTACTGCTGGGCTTGTTACTGGCAACGGTTTGACTGCTGGGTTTTATTAAACGCAGGCGCTGTCCAGGATGAATTGGCGTATTCACGCTTATCTTGTTCCAGCCGGCTAACTGTTGGTAATCGAGCCCGTAGCGCCAGGCAATTGAATAAAGCGTATCGCTTGGCTTTACCGTATACCAGCCGGGCCCGCGTGAAACGGTAGTCGATGGTTTTACCGTAACGCAGGAAACCAGCAGCAATGCGGCAAAGGCGATAGCAAAAGCAGATTTCATGATCCAACTTCTACGAATTAAAATTATACAGGCCGATCGCTATTAGCAATGCAGCGACAATGGCCCATCCGATATATTCGATATACCTGACTAGCTTAGGTTCAATTGCCGGCCCAAATTTTGCCAGGCACCAGGCGAGCAGAAAAAAACGCGCGCCGCGTCCAATAATCGATGCCAACAGGAACGGTATGATCGCAAGATTCAATACCCCAGCAGCGATGGTAAAAATCTTGTAAGGAACGGGCGAAAATCCAGCCACCAGCACCGCCCAAAAACCCCACTGACCGAACCATCCGATGACGGTTTCAAATCTCGCCTGATAGCCCCAACTAGAAATATAGGGTTCGGCCTGGTCGAACAGGAAGGCGCCGATTGCGTAGCCCACTAGGCCTCCCAGGACAGAAAAGACAAGGGTGAGCGCAGCTAAATGCAGTGCCCGCGATGGCCGTGCCAGTGCCATCGGTGCCAGCATCACATCGGGTGGAGGAAAAGGCAGAATGAAGGATTCAACGAAACTGAGTAGCGATAGATAGTATGGGGCCTGCCGGCGGCGTGAGAATTGCATGACGCCGCGGTATATCTTTTCAAAAACCTGCACTAGTTCAATCCCGGCAACAGTGGCACGAACACAACTTTTTCAAGGGCCTCACTAATCAGCCCTTCTCTGCCACGGGTTATCCTGGTCATGGTCTGATCAATACCGTTGTCAATCGGCAACACCATGATGCCGCCTTCATTCAGTTGCGCTACCAACGCCTCGGGTATCTCGCTGCAGGCGGCAGTCATGATAATACGATCAAACCGATAACTCGGATTCGGCCAGCCTTCGATGCCGTCGGTGTAACGCAGCTGAACGTTATAAAGCTCGAGTTCTGCAAGTCGTTTCCTGGCCAGGTGATATAACGCTTCAATACGCTCGACACTATAGATCTGCGGAAAAATATTCGCCAGGACTGCGGTCTGGTACCCGCAACCGGTGCCAATTTCAAGCACCGAGTTGGGCATTCCATCCTCCAGCAATAGCTGGGTCATTTGTGCGACGATATAGGGCTGCGATATCGTCTGCCCATATCCAATTGGCAGTGCTGTATCCTCGTAGGCCCGGTGGGCTAGCGCCTCGTCTACAAATAAATGCCGGGGCACACGACGGATAACATCAAGCACCTGTTCATTATCGATTCCCTGTTCTCGCAGGCGCGTGATCAGACGATCGCGTGTACGTTGAGATGTCATCCCGATTCCCTGGTGCTCTCGGTCCGAAGGGCTCACAGTGCTGCCAGCCATTTTTGTAAAGGTTCGATACCGTTGTGACGGGTTAAGTCAATTTGCATCGGGGTAATCGAAGCAGTGGCGTGTTCGACCGCGTAGAAATCAGTGCCCGCACCAGCATCTTGCGCCTCACCCGGAGGACCAACCCAGTATACCGGGCGGCCATGGGGATCGTGCTGCTTTACCATCGACTCGGACTTGTGCCGGAATCCCAGGCGAGTTGCCTGAATGGCGACGATATCGTCGATTGGTAAATCAGGAACATTAACATTCAACAGCGTATCGTCCGGCAGCGGGCTTTGGGCGAGCCTCTCGACGACACGCCGGGTAATATGTGCCGCCGTGTGAAAATGGGTCGCCGGCTTACCGGCAAGCGATACGGCGATCGCGGGCAGGCCCAGGTATCGCCCCTCCATTGCCGCCGCCACGGTGCCCGAATAAAGTACGTCATCGCCAAGATTGGGGCCGGCATTGATCCCCGAAACAACCATGTCGGGCGCGTTGTCGAGCAAGCCCGAAAGTGCCAGGTGAACACAATCGGTCGGCGTTCCGTCGACGTAATAGCTGCCGTCCGAAGCCTGCTCAACCCGCAACGGGCGCATCAGGGTCAGCGAGTTA
Organism: uncultured Gammaproteobacteria bacterium; assembly: GCA_964196225.1. Taxonomy (GTDB): domain Bacteria; phylum Pseudomonadota; class Gammaproteobacteria. Next base: position 6,561 of record CAXMSP010000179.1, read on the forward strand.
CTGGCCCCGCTTTTATTTCGATCCGGTGCAACGATAGAAATGTCGGCTACCTGCACGAGTTCCTGTGCAAGAATTTTAATTCCAGGCGCAAGATAACCGTCATCATTGGTAATGAGTATATGCATCGGAATGGGATTCTATATGATTTGAATGCAGGTCCGAGAGCATTTTCGGATAATATACGGGAAATTTGCTTCCTGGTTTGTGATAACTCGATGAACGACGATGACGATTCCGAATTTGCCCAACTGATTCCCGGGGTTAAACGATTGCATAACGATCGTGTCAACGTCTATCAACAGCGCAGTCGCAAAAAACCTGCCCCCAGGACAAAAAAACCAAATATCGAATGGCAGGAGACAGGCTTTCCAGACGAGTCCACCCCGGCACGGGATACGCACTTCAATTCTGGTTTGCAAACAAAGTTACAGCGTAAAATAAAACAGGGCATGATCCAGCCCGAAACCAGAATCGATTTACATGGCTACCGACAGGTCGACGCGTTGGCAGCGCTAGAAGCGTTTTTAAGCGACGCGCTACAGCGTGGTTACCGGATGGTCTTAATCATCCACGGGCAGGGTTATCGTTCGCAAAGCGATGCCGTACTCAAACCGCTGGTACAGCGCTGGCTGGCAAAACAGTCACAGGTTCTCGCCTGGTGCCCTGCCCTGCCACGTGATGGTGCCGCGGGCGCCAGTTATGTCTATCTGCGCAACAGTTGACAGCTACTCTGCGAGCCAATGGATTTCGGCGGCGGTATAAATTCCAACCACAACATGGTTTAACGACTCAGGCATCCTCGAATCCTGCATCGAAAGCGGGATCCGACCCCCCATTATTTCAGCCTTTAGCTGTGGAAAAAGGGGATTGCGCCCGGGCTCAGCATAGCCCTGTGGAAGTATCGGCTGGTTATCGGGGGCATATTTATCCGATGCGCCGAGGGTATGCATCAATTCATGCGCGATAAC
>CAXMSP010000180.1:0-24054 GCA_964196225.1 uncultured Gammaproteobacteria bacterium
AGTCAGAGAGTTAACTTGTCAATACCGTTTGGGCATACCCAGTAATTTTTGAGTCATTAACGAGGTACGTACAAAACGCTCGGGGTCTTCCTTGTAAAATTCTGCTGATGTCAGGCCATATATTCGGTGCACTATCGTCAACGTCATCAGATCGACGGGACCCGAGGCATGGACCGAGTTTTGTGGGGTCGAGGCCTTGAAAACTTCGTCGTATTGTCCTTCTATTGTGGCGTCAAAAATATCCTTCAATCGCTCGATCGCCTGCGGGTCATTCGCTTGCCAGCGAGTCAGCAAATGGATGCCTGCAGGGAATTTCAGTTCTTCAAATAACATTATATGAGGACCTCAATGAAGGAATTGAATCCACGATGATCGTAGGTAGCTCACAGCAGGCCGTATAGTTGCTTCTAAAATGAACCAGGCTGAAATAACTAGCACAGAATCTTTTCCCGGTTCGGATCGTAGATAGCCCCTTTTATTATCGATGCCGTACTGCGCTCACCAAAAGCTTCGACCTTAAAATCACCGTGTTCGAGTACCTCCATTGGCAGGTATCCGAGGACTAGGCTCTTGCCGGTAAAATAGCCGAAATTCCCATTGGTGGTTTGCGCAACAACCTTGTTGCCGGCAAATATGGCCTCACCACCGAACACCGGCAACGGATCATCCAGAGCAAGGCATACGAGTTTCTGCCGAATACCTTCTTGCCTGATCCTGGAGAGCGCCTCGGCACCGACAAAATCTCCTTTGTTCCAGTCAATCAGAAACTGTAATCCAGCCTCAAAAGGGTTGTAGTCAGGCGTAATATCAACACCCCACGCGAGATAACGCTTTTCCAGGCGCAGGCTGTCGATCGCACGGTAACCGATATTGGTGATACCAAATTCTTTGCCAGCCTTCTGTAGTAGCTCGTATACATACTGGACGTATTCGGAAGGAATGTAGAGCTCCCATCCCAACTCACCGATATAGGTAACCCGGTAGGCGAGCGCGGGCGCATAGCCGACCCTGATATCCTTTGCAGCCATAAACGGGAAGGCATCATGGCTCACATCATCGTCGCAGACCTTCTGTAGCACCTTGCGAGCTAGCGGTCCCGCGAGGTTTATCACGCCATATGCCGAGGTAATATCACGTATCTCTACCTGGCTGAATCCAGGTGAATTCAATCGAATTGATGGCTCACCTGATGGTATCCATTGCTCGCCCGATCGGGTCCATTGCGCGCCGCTGGATCGCTGAGAATCGATATGTCGGCGCCTGCTTTTCAGGTGACTTTCAATCCAGTGCCTGTCGCGTATTCCGAGAGCGGACCCTGTGATCAACCAAAAGCAATCTTCAGAACGACGAATGATGGTGACATCGGCTTCGATCCCGCCGCGCTCGTTACACAGTTGCGTATAGGTTGCTCCACCCGGTTCCCTGTCTACATTGGCCACTGCCAGATATTGCAGGAATTCGCAGGCCTGGCGTCCGCTGATTTCAAATTTGGTGAACGATGACATATCGATCAGGACGACAGCCTCTCGAGCCGCAAGGTGTTCGCGCCCGACAGTAATTTCCTGTTTTGGCCGGTCGAATCCCAGGATGTCCTGTTGCGGGATATCACAGTGGGCGAACCAGTTGGCTCGCTCCCAGCCGAACTTCGATCCGAACACAGCACCCTGGTCTTTCAGGATCTGGTAAAGTGGGCTGCGGCGCACACCACGCGCTGATTCGAGTTCCTCACCCGGCCAGTGGATCGCGTAATACTTGCTATAGCTTTCAACTGCCCGGTCATGTAGGAAGAGATGACCAGCGTGCAGGGGTCCGAAGCGGCGAATGTCAAATGGCCACAGATCGAGTCCGGGATCACCTTCGAGAATCCAGTTCGCCACTGCCTTCCCAGCCCCACCCGATGCAGCTATCCCGGAGGTAAATGCGCAAGCGCTAAAGAAGTTGCTCAAACCTGGAACGGGTCCCATGATGGGTTCACCGTCTGGTGAGATCGGTATCGGTCCATTGACGATAGTGCGCATGCCAAGCTCGCCGAGGACAGGAATACGTCGCATCGCCGGCTCGAAAAACTCTTCCAGGCGATTCATATCTCCATCGAACAGATGGCGCTCGTTTTTCCATGGGAAGCCTTCCCTGGGATTAACACTCCGGGTTTCCCTTTCCCATCCGCCGATGGCTAATGCTCCGGGCTCCGGCTTGGCATAGAAGCCACCGTCAGGATCACGCAGCGCCGGTAATCCCGGAGGGATCAGGTCGGATTTTTCGGTGACCAGGTATTGGTGCTCGACCACACCGGCAGGAATCTCAACCCCGGCCATCCAACCAACCTGGCGTGCCCAGAGCCCTGCAGCATTAACCACCGTTTCCACTTCGATGGTGACCTCATCAGTTACCACATGGGAAATGCGATCGCCGTCGCGTAGTAGCTCGCTGACCATTACGCCTTCAAAGATTCTGCCACCATTGGCGCGGGTGCCTTTTGCATAGGCCTGGGTCAGGCTGTTTGGGTCGATGTAGCCATCTGCCGGAATGAAAGCGGCACCAATCAGATCACCGGTTTCGATCAGCGGGTAAACATCGCGCGCCTCGTTCGGTGTCAACAGGTTCATCTCGAACCCAACTGCCTGAGCGGCAGAATAGGATTTGAGTAGCTCCTTCCAGCGGTCCGGAGTTTGTGCCAGTCTGAGGCTGCCCAATTTGTGCCAGTCGATTTCCTGGCCGGTTTCCTCGGCCAGGCTGTCGAACAGATTGACGCTGTCGTTCATCAAGCTCATCAGGTTTTGCTGCGAGCGGAATTGTCCAACCAGCCCGGCCGCGTGCCAGGTAGCGCCTTCGGTTAACTGTGATTTTTCTAGCAGGACGACATCCTTCTCGCCGGATCGGGTCAGGTGATAAGCAATGCTGGTGCCAATAACACCACCGCCAATGATGACGATGCGGGCGCTGCTCGGAAGTGATGCCGTCATGTTTCAGTCCTGCCGGGGTAATCTTATAATTACTTTTCTAATGCTGTTTCTGTCGGCGACGATTGGGACGTCGTTCGCGCACTGGAACATTGCTACCAATATCAAGGCGCTTCCATCCTTGCTGGAGTTTCGCGTCACCTGCGACCATTCCTTCGAACTCGGCTCGGATACGAGCATCGACATCTGGATCCAATGCGGCCGAGTTGGGAGCGGAAAGAATATCAAATGCCTTGTTCAGTGCGCGCTGATGAATGGTCGAGCTGCCTTCCAGTTCCCAATGCTCGCGTAGCTTCCGGTCGGCCAGTTCGGGCATAAAGGTTGACGTAAGCATACGTTCCAGGGTCGCAGGGTTGGCCGCGAACATGCCCGCCGGGCCGGTTTCCTTAATCTCCTGCAGCGAAGCAGATTCCCGGGTAAATCCGAATCCTTCACGCACTCGCTTGATCATCATTGCAATTTCGTTATCGATGGTGGCCTGGCCAAAATCGAAGGACATCAACGCGTCTTGCAAACCGCCCATAACGATGAAATCAGCACCGGACAATGCCCCCATTAGCGGTGACATGCCTTTTTCGAAACCCGACTGGGCATCGGCAACCTTGGAATTGGTCAAACCTAGATATCCACCCGCGGGAACATTGTAAAAGCGTGCCATTTGGCAAACGGCCGAATTCATCATGCCGATTTCGATCGCACCCGGCGCATAGGCGCCATCACGCATATCAGCAAAGACAGGTAAAAAATTATAGATTTGCTCAGTTCCAGCCCTGGACATTTGTGCCAGCGTCGCGGCTGCCAGCCATTCAGCGTTCATGATGACCAACATACCGGATAGTGTAAGGGGCGTACTGAGCCCACCCATCGGCGCGATCGTGCCGTAAGCTGTAATACCCTTTTCAGCAAAATACATCAGCGTTTCGGTGCTGTCGAAATCCATGGTCAAAGGCGAGACAATTGCGCAGTATCCGAAGTTGATAAAAGGACGCTCCCAGTAAGCTTCTTTCGAGCCGGCAATGAGTTCACCCAATTTGATCACCTGTTCTGCTTCGCGGATATTGTAAACAGAAGTCCGGCAGGGTTTGACGCAATTCTTCAGCGCCGCGTAGAAACGGGTCAGACTGAATTGATCTTTGGGTGCATCGTCAGCGAGCGTAGAGATCGAAAACAGATCGAAACCCGGTAACTCGTTAACCAGATGTGCAATACGCGCAATATCATCGGATCTCGAGCGGCGCGTCACGCCAGTCACCGGGTCGACAATATCCGGTGCCGAGCTTGCGGTTGCGATAACAGGGAGTTTGCGTGGAAAGGTGATATCAAAGGCGGGATCGCGACCCCGCAAGGTGATCGTCGGGGGCACCAGGGCACAGTATTTTTCAACCACGGATGAAGGAATGCGTACTATCTCCGTCTCGTGATCGACTTTTGCGCCATGTTCCGCAAAGCGATTCCTCGCCTTCTCGTTGCGAACCAGAAGGCCGACCTCCTCAAGAATCTCAAGCGAAGACTCGTGCACATAGCGAATATCGTCATCGCTCAGGTAAGAGAAGAAGTTCATCACGCCTGTCTCCAGAGTTAGAAGTACCTGCGTGAACTTTAGGTAGCGCCATGGGTTGCGTCAAACAATAAATACTGCCAGTATCTATAAGTAAATCTTATTCGAATATTATTAACCCGGCGACAATGTATATCGTATTCAGCCGTCGTGTGCCTGTTCACGGCAAGGCATCAGAACGCCGCTGTAGCCATTCTACAGCAAGTTCTGATAACGCTGCCCGTGGGCAGGCACACGACGGACTTTCTACAATAATATCAGTATGTTAGGGGCTTCTGATACGCATCAGCTCTGCGTTGCGGCTTTTGCCAAGGGAACGACCCTTGGCAAAAGCCGCGCCTTGATCTGATGCGTATCAGAAGCCCTGAATACGACATACATTGTCGCCGGGTTAATAGCACTTGAAACGTCCACGTTTAAATATTCTGCGTACTTTTGAGGCCGCCGGCCGGCGCCTGAGTTTCTCCCAGGCCGCGGAAGATCTCAAGATTTCTCAGGCCGCTGTCAGCCAGCAGATACGCCAGTTGGAAGCCTATCTGGACACGGCGTTGTTTATCCGTCATCACCGTAGATTGTCCCTGACCAGCACGGGCCAGGCTTACCTGGATGCGGTGCACGAAGCATTAGACCGCCTGGATTCGGTTACCGATCAATTATTTCCAGGCCAGCATCATCCGACAGTGACGCTTAGCTGTACCTCTGGTGTCGCAGCGCTTTGGTTGGTGCCTCAACTCAAGGCTTTCCAGAAGTTGCATCAAAACGTCGACCTTCGAATAAAAACCCTTGAACAAACCGATGATAATCATAAATTACGCGCCCCGGATCTGGAGATACTGATACCCGGGGACATCGCCATTGATCCGAATACCGCTAAACTTTTTACTTCGACTATAACCCCGGTATGTTCACCTGGCCTGTTTGCACAGCGGGATCGGCCGGAGCGGCCAGACGACATTCTCGAATTCGAATTAATTCATGTTTTGGGTTACGACGACGACTGGCATCGATGGTTTCGCAAGCACCAGCTGAACGATATAAATGTGCCACGTGGATTATTGGTTGATGGATCGCTAATCGCCATTGAGGCTGCGCAACGCGGTGACGGGATAATGCTGGGCAGGCGTCCCTTTATCGATAATCACTTGCAGTCCGGGAGCCTGGTCGAGGTTTTTACCAAACCATACCACTTGCATGCAGATTACTATTTGCGACAGTCGCCAAAAACGACGCTACGGCGCGAGTGTAGAATAGTGGCAAATTGGCTTACCGAACTGGCAGCACAACAAACTTAAGCTTAGCCGCCATTTGCGACCGGGCCTTAAGCTTGCCAGGTTAATCACATTTGGATATGGTCAGCAGGTTGCTAAACCATGACTCCCCACGAGGTCGATTATGTCCCGGATTGAACTACCCGATTCACTGGTCGATGTCGGCTGGCTGCAGCGAAATTTTGAGCATGATGACCTGGTCATCTTCGATGCGAGTTGGCACATGCCGGCTACCGGCCGTGATGGACTCAAAGAGTGGCAGCAGGAACGTATACCCGGGGCAAGGTTTTTCGATTTCGATGGAAAAATCTGTGCCCCAGATTCTGATTTACCCCACATGATGCCGGACGAGGCAATCTTTACCCGTGAGCTGCAGGCACTGGGTCTGAACCAGGACAGTGTGGTCGTGGTGTACGACACGATGGGCATGTTCTCGAGTCCGCGCGCCTGGTGGATGCTGTACGCGATGGGATGCGCTAACGTGGCATTGCTCGATGGTGGCCTGGTAGCCTGGAAAGAGGCTGGATATTCGATCGAGAGCGGCACCGAAGAACCTGTATACGAGACCGGTGATTTCATCGCCAACATGGATCAGGGCTTTATAGCCGATGCTCTAACTGTTTTAGCCGCGCTCGACGACGATTCGATGTGCGTACTGGATGCCCGCCCTGAACCGCGTTTTAGCGGTGCAGCCGAGGAGCCGCGACCCGGGTTGCGTCGTGGGCATATGCCGGGAGCCCTTAATTTACCGTTTGCGGATATGTTCAAACATGGTCTGCTAAAATCCAAAGCCGAGCTCAGGGAAATAATCACGCCGTTGATCGGCGACAGTGAACGCACTATTTGTAGCTGTGGTTCAGGAGTGACCGCTTGCGTTATCGGATTCGCTGCTCACTATGTCGGTTATGAAAATCTCTCGATTTACGATGGTTCCTGGTGCGAGTGGGGCCTGCCAGGTGAATTGCCGGTGGTCGCCGACTAGTACTCTTTCAATGAGATATCTTAGGATGCAGCCAGTCAGGAAGCCATCAGCTGCTAGGCGTGCGATCGCAGGACTAGCCGTCGCTAATTCAAGGGAGCACAACAACGCAGATGATGGCTTCCTGGCTGGCCCGAAGGGAGCGCCCTAAATTGGCCAATGCTGCGTTGCAGTCCTTGTAAAGGGCATGCCATTCACTGCGGACTGCGCCTTGCCTTGGCCAATTTGGGACGCTCTGAATCCTAAGATATCTCATTGAAAGAGTACTAGATCACATCCGGTAACCCGCTGATATCGTCGAGGACGATGTCGGCGATGGATTCGAGATCGCTGCGCGTACTGGTGCCGGTTAATACACCAACGCATAACCCGGCATTTGCATTACGGCCCATCTCGATATCGTGGCGGTTGTCGCCGACCACCACCACGGCTTCCACTTTAAGCGCCATTTGCGCACAAAACTCAAGCACCATGCCCGCCTCGGGCTTGATACCGTGGCCGCTATCATATCCGGCGAGATAGTCGAATTCATGCAATACATCGAAGGATTGCAGCGTATTGATAATGCCCTGGTGACTATCGGCGGTTGCCACGCCCAGTTTTCTACCGGATTGCTTCAGTCGTTTCAGGGTAGTTGTAAGATGCTTGACTGGGGTCGCATGTAAACTTCCCTGGTCATGAAAGATTTCGTGAAGTCGTGAGCTTAACGCTTCGACATGGTCGGGTTTATTGATTTGCCGGGCCCAGGCATTTGCAATCTGTTGATTATTGCCTGCTGCGAGCAGGCTACCGCCAATAAAACGATTACTGTCAGGGTCGTAGCCGTGATGCGTGAGTAACTGATCTTCAAGGACGGCGTCACCTTCGGCAAATTCGTTTGCGGCATAGCGATAAATCGGCAGCCAGGTCCGGTTAAAATCGAGTAGGGTACCGTCCTTGTCGAAAACTATGCCCCGGTACTTCATGAATTTGCTTCGAGCTTGCGTAGGCTGCTATAGAGGCCATCCAGGTCGCTGTAAGCGCCCTGTAAATGTCGGGTACCGCCAGCTGAATAGGTCTTGTGCGCATGTAAAATGCGTGTGCTGTCGAATAAAATTAGTTCGCCTGGCTGCAGATCGAAGACGATTTGCTGTTTCTTCCGTTCAAGAATTTCGGCGTAGTGACGGTAAGCCGCATAGAATTGTCGCATGATTGGGGGCGGCAGCGTTAGGGTATCGATCGAACGATTGTTAAAGCGTACTTTTATAACCTCGTCGAGATCGTTAACCTCGATAAAGGGTACCCGGGCCTGCAAATCCGCCTTGCTATCCCGAAAACGAAAGTTGACCCAGTTTTGACTCAGTAACGCGAAATGATCCGAATCTTCATCGCGCAGAATTTTTGCCGCCATGAAACCATCCTGCAATATCGATTCGCCTCCCTCGGTCGAAGACTCGAGGCAATGCAATAGCTGAATTCCCGGTACGGGATCGCGGTAGGGATTGTCGAGGTGGCAACCCAGGCCCAGGTTAGTGTAGGCGAGATTGCCTGGGTCGATTTTTGTCTGTACTTCGAAATAAGGGCCATAGTTGGTTTCACGCACAAAACCAAACTGCTCGATTACCTTCAACAGCTGACCGGCTTTGTTGGGCACCGCGTCGAGCAGAACAAAGCCGTAGTCCTTGACGACCTGCAGTGCGGCGAGCCTGCTTTTGGGTTGCTCGCAAAACGTGGTGTAAGAGTAGCGTGGTAGTCCCTGTTCGAAAGATTTCCCGGACCACAGAATCTTACCCACTTCACTGCGATCATCGCTGTGCCGATTGAGGTTGTAACAATTGTCATACCGCCAGTCGAGGTCGAATTCCGAGCGATGTCCGTCTGGCGCAAACTGGACAAGTAGACGCCGGTCTTCGAGGCTTACCTTTTCTATCGCAATATCTTCCGGAATGTCGGTGATACTCAGCAGGCGCTGTCCATTATCCGGATTGCGGCTGGCAGGCATCTGGCAGTGGTCGCGTAACCAGATCGCCTGCAGCAGGCTCTCGCTGGTATCCTCCCAGACAATTTTCAATTCCGCTGCATTGTAGGAAAATACCTTGATCTGATTCGTGTCAGTTTGACACGAGCGATTCAAGCGTGGCGCGATACTCGGTTACCGGTTTGATCTCGAGGCCGGCAATCTTGCCATCGTCGTCATAAAGTCGAAGCTTAACCGCTTGCTTGTGGTAAGGGTTGGCTTCGAACCCTTCGACCTCTGCTGGACTCATCGGGCCGCCCTGAACCCTGAGCGAATTAACCGAGGCATCTGACAGTTGGCCAAAATAGTCTTTATCGGTTGCGCAAAGGTAACGCTTGGCTGCCACATGCAGACGTATGGGCTCGGTAATCGATGCTGGAAAAAAGGGTTCAAGGTAACGCGCGCCTGCTTCCTCGTGAACATTGTCGATTCCATTTTCCAGGGCTTCGATCGGATGCTCGCCGATAAAATGGCCAATATCATGCAGCAATGCGGCGACCACGAGACTGTCCGGGGCGCCATCGGCAACGGCACAGGCCGCGCTTTGTTCCATATGCTGAGACATCGTGACTGCCTCGCCCATGTATTCCTGGGCCCCGCGGTGGGCGAACAAATTCAGGATGAAGTCGATGATCTGGTCAGGTTGCTGGTCCCGGGTAGCCAATGCCTTGCTCCAAAAACGAGTTCGTTAGCGGCTAATTCTGAATCAAGAACTGGCCGGAGTAAATCGATATTGCGAGGATTCTTGCGTCATCGAGGTTCTCTGCAACTAGCTGTGTTCCAAATGCCTGCGCGCCGTTTCGAGCTGGTGCTGATTGAATACCTTGATGCCGTGTTGTCGCAACAGAGCCGTGGTGACGCCGCTGCCAGGGACCACGCTGCGGTTGAAACTGCCATCGTAAATCTGGCCGCTTCCGCAGGAGGGGCTCGACTCGGTCAACACTGCGACAGTTATATCGTGTTCGCGACACAGCGCCAGCGCTTGCTGTGCGCCGGCGAGGAAATAATCGGTCACATCAGTTCCATCCCCTGTTCTAACCCATGCCTGTCCGGCAATGACCGCATGGCCGCCACCGGCTTGAATTTCGGCTGCCGCGCGCGGCACCGGTAAACCGCAGGCAACCTCGGGACAAAAACTGATAATCCGGTCCTGCGCCAGCAATGCGTCAAGATCGCTATTATCCAGCGCTTTCGATCTGCCATCGTAACGAACCGGGTGACCGAGCAAACAGGCGCTGACCAGGATTTTTTTCATTGGCCTGCAGCCCTCCTAAAACGAAGGTGTCGCAGAAACACCAGGCATCCGATACTCGCCGCGATATGCTTCAAACTGTGACCGCTAAGCACCGTCAGCAAGTTTAATAATTCGGCATCGAAGTATTCGAAAACCTTGGCTATCAGATACCATGCGAGAAACCACCAGATATCGCTGCTGCGCGTGTAGCTCGAAGTGAAAAGCAGCAGGATCGACGGGATTAAAAGCATGGGCAGGAACTGGATTAGTGCGTATGGACGCAGGTCACCCTGGCCGTTTTGTTCGCTCAAATACCAGTAAACAATACTCGCTATACCGACGCCAATTAGCACTGGAAACAGCATTCGTGCGAGTGAAACCGAGATACGTTCGGCCAGCATTATCGTAAAAAATGACATGAAAGCGATCGTCATCGGCAAACGATCCCAGACCAATGTCTGGTTGTCGGGCAACCAATGATAGTAACCAGAACCTGCAGCAACCAAAATCAGTGCGCCAAAAAACCCCAGGTACGCTGGATACACCTCGTTGACAATACGTAAGGTTTCCTGCCGCAACAGGCGGTAGATGCCCTCGATGCCAACCCAGCCAAAAAACAGGTTGCTCAATACGTTCAGCGTGTTTGGAATCGACAGGTAATTATTTTGATCGGCAAACTGGTGATAGAGTGGGTCCTGTGCGATCCGCGGCGCAAGAATCGCTGCCACGAACGCTACCATGCTGATCCCGATAAGGATGCGATATTTGCTGGTAACGTCCATCGTGAATTTACGACTAGGAGGGTGGGGGATTACCCGTCGTCCAGCGCTTGAACTTTTTCTTGCAGTACTGAAGTAGCGAATCGTAGTCTGGAAAGTAGAGATCAAAGCCGTCTTCGGCAGGGGCATCGTACTCGCAGTAATCGTTGCTATGGGACCGACAGATGGTTGGGCGAATTTCATAAATATTGCAGCGCCCGTCAACCAGCAAATGCTGGCAGCGCGACTCGAATATCACGAACCAGCCGTCTTCATCCTTGTAGGCACCGACGTCTGCATGCGAAACCTGCCATAGTAAAACTTCGAAATCGTACTTGGAGCGCGGAGTATCGATTTGCTGGGTAACGTAGGTGCAACACTTCGAATTGGTACAGAGATCGCATTTACTGTAACTGTCGGCGTCGCTGGTAATCTCGATTTTGGGAAATTCGTTGTCCATGACTAATTTTGTGCCAGCCAGTCGCGTGCTTTAAGGTAATAGTCGGTCAATTCCGCCTCGGTGCTACCCGCTTCAGGTTGATAATTATAGCGCCAGTTTACTACCGGTGGCAGTGACATCAGTATGGATTCGGTGCGCCCGCCGGACTGCAGGCCAAACAGGGTACCACGATCATAAACCAGATTGAATTCCACGTAACGGCCGCGGCGATACAGTTGAAATTTTTTCTCAGGTTCGCCGTAGGCATCGTTCTTGTGGCGTTCGACGATAGGCGTGTAGGCCGGCAAATAGTGGTCGCCGACACTGCGCATGAAGGCAAACGCCTGCTCGAAGTCAGGTTCGCTCAAATCATCAAAAAATAAACCGCCGATGCCGCGAGCCTCGCCGCGATGTTTAAGATAGAAATATTCATCGCACCATTTCTTATATTCGGCGTAACGCCCGCTTCCGTAGGGATCGCAGGCCTGTTTGGCGATTTGATGCCAGTGTTTGCAATCCTCTTCGAATCCATAATACGGGGTTAGATCGAAACCCCCGCCGAACCACCATATGGGCGCTTCACCAGGTTTCTCGGCAACAAAAAAGCGCACGTTGGCGTGCGAGGTCGGGATATACGGATTGTCTGGATGAATCACCAGGGATACGCCCATCGCGCGAAACTGTCGACCAGCAAGCTCGGGGCGATGTGCGGTTGCCGAGGCCGGCAGGTTATCACCGTAGACTTCTGAAAAGTTGACGCCCGCCTGCTCGAACACGGCGCCACCGTGCAGCACCATGCTGCGCCCGCCACCGCCCGCGTCACGTTGCCATGTGTCAGTTTCAAATTCAGCTTTGGCGTCTATATGCTGTAACTCGCTGGTAATAGTTTTCTGCAGGCGTTGCAGGTAACTGTTCACGCGTTCGATGTCGATTTCCATCAGCTACGGGTCCTCAGGATTGTTCCACTGGTAAGTGATTTTATCTCACTTGGTTGATGGCTGCCCGAGGCGAAGCCGTAGACGATAAAATCAAGTTCAGAGCCGAATTGCTTGCGCATCTGGAACGAAGTGCGCGCGGTTGCTTTGCCACTCCGATTGGCACTGGTTGAAACAATGGGTGCTTGCAGGTCGTCACAGATGGACTGAATCAGTGGATGGCTGGTAATCCTGATTCCAACTGTCGGATAAATGCCGTGAATCCAGGGTGGACATAATTCGCTCGCCGTTACCAACCAGGTGGTTGGTTGCTCACCCGGCAAACGAATTGACTCCAGCTCCTCGGCCTCGACTCCCAGGTAATCCGAACAGTATTCGATCCGGGATGACAACAGGATCAGACCTTTATCGGGGCTACGATTTTTGATTTGCAGGATGCGAGACACGCCGCTGGCGATTAATGGATGACAGCCAAGGCCCCATACGGTATCGGTTGGATAACCGAATATGGCGCCGCGGGATACCGCATGGACGAACCGATTTAGTGCCCAGGGACTCATGTCGAGCTTTTGCTAGCCAGCGTCAGCGGTGGCCTTTTTCTTGGCAGCTTTTTTCTTGACGGCCTTTTTCTTAGCAGCTTTCTTGGGTGCAGCCTTCTTCTTGATCGCCGCTTTTTTGCGTCTTGATTTGGGTAATGGCGCTTTTTCGATCAGCTCCTCGCAAGTCTTGAGATCCAGGCTCGCCGGATCTTCAACGTCCTTGGGCATGCGTGCATTTTTGTTTCCATCTGTAATGTAAGGTCCATAGCGGCCACGCAGAATTTTGATATCCGTGCCTTCGAACACCTTGATTTCGCGGTTGGCATCAAATTCCTTCTTTTCCGCTACCAGTTCCAGCGCCCGTTCTAACGTGACGGTATAAGGATCGTCGCCTTCGTCAGCCTTGAGCGAGACAAACTTGCTATCGTATTTTATATAGGGACCGAAGCGACCGATGTTGGCGCTAATTTGTTCACCTTCCGGGGATACTCCAAGCTCACGCGGCAGTTTGAACAGCTCCAGCGCTTCTTCGAGCGTAATCGAATCCATTTTCTGACCGGGTCTGAGGCCCGCAAATCGCGGTTTCTCTTCGTCTTCACGCGTACCGATTTGTACAAAAGGTCCATAGCGTCCCATGCGCACCGAAATTGGCTTGCCTGATTTCTCATCGACCCCGAGTTGGCGTGCCTGAATGGCCTCGTCGCGACTGACGTTTTCCATCTTGTCATCGACCTGCTGCTTGAATTCTTTCCAGAATTCTTCCATCAGCGGCAACCATTCTGCCTCGCCGCGCGAGATTTCATCGAGCGTATCTTCAAGCTGCGCGGTAAAATCGTAATCGACGTATCGCGTGAAATGCTGTGTCAGGAATCGCGCCACTACGCGACCAACATCGGTTGGATGAAAACGCTTACTTTCCAGTTCGACGTACTCTCGATCGAGCAGGGTTGTGATAATCGATGCATAGGTCGAGGGCCGACCGATGCCATATTCTTCCAGCGTTTTAACCAGCGAGGCTTCGCTGAATCGGGGCGGCGGTTCGGTGAAATGCTGTTCCAGCCTGATTTCATGCAAATCAACAATATCACCCTCCGCGAGCGGCGGTAACAGGTTCTCCTTGTTGTCATCCTTTTTGGGTTCATCCTTGTCCTCGATATAAACGCGCATGAATCCCAGATCGCGAATCGTAGAACCATTCGCTCTGAAAGTGCTGTCGCTGCCACAGGCGAGATCAACCGAGACCGTGTCCAGTGTTGCATGAATCATCTGGCAGGCCATGGTGCGTTTCCAGATCAGGCTATAAAGACGGAATTCATCGTCACCGAGATGCTCTTTGATCTTGAAAGGTTCGTTACCTGCGCTCGTGGGGCGAATCGCTTCATGTGCTTCCTGGGCATTCTTGGACTTGGTTTTATACTCACACGCTGTTTCCGGCAGGTTGTTCTCGCCAAATTTTTCGGCAATAAACTCACGTATTTCAAGCAGTGCATCTTGCGAAAGCGATACCGAATCGGTGCGCATATAGGAAATAAGGCCAACCTGGCCGGCGCCGATATCGATGCCTTCGTAAAGCTTCTGCGCGGTACGCATGGTACGTTGTGCGCCAAACCCCAGTTTACGTGCCGCTTCCTGTTGCAGCGTGGAAGTCGTAAAGGGTGGAGCCGGGTTGCGCTTACGCTGTTTCTTTTCAACCTTGTCAACGCGTAACTTGCCCTGGGCGGCGTCGTACAGTTTGCGGTATGCGTCGTTTGCCTGGTCCGCATTAGTGATCGTGAACTGTTTGACTTTTTCGCCAGCCAGCAGGTTAAGTTTGGCGCCGAAAGCCTCGCCTTCAAAACTGTTGTCCGCTTCAATGCTCCAGTATTCCTGGGGGTTGAATGCTTCAATTTCGAGCTCGCGTTCTACGATCATGCGCAGGGCAGGGCTTTGTACCCGTCCAGCCGACAATCCACGTCGAATTTTACGCCACAGCAGCGGTGACAGGTTGAATCCCACCAGGTAATCGAGTGCCCGTCGTGCCTGCTGCGCGTTTACCAGGTCCATGGTGATTTCACGCGGATTTGCAATCGCTTCGGAAACTGCCTGCTTGGTAATCTCGTAGAAAGCGACCCGGTAGGCACGCTTGTTCTTCATCAGGTTCTTTTCGTTAAGCAGCTCGTACAAATGCCATGAAATAGCCTCACCTTCGCGGTCCGGGTCAGTCGCCAGGTAAAGTGAATCCGCTTTTTTCAGCTCTTTCTTTATGGCGGCAATATGCTTCTGATTGCGCTCGACCGGCGTGTAATTCATTTTGAAACCATTATCGGTTTCGACAGCGCCTTCCTTGGGGATCAAATCCCGCACATGACCATACGAAGCCAGAACCTTGAAGTCCTTACCGAGGTATTTTTCAATGGTTTTTGCTTTAGCTGGAGATTCTACGATGACTAGGTGGCTGGCCATCTAGTGTTGCTGGTCCGCTACTATGGTTGACAATTTATTCGTGCTCAGTGAAATACGGCGGGTTGATCCGCAAATACGATATCCTCATAGTGCATCAAAGCGTTTTCATCCTGCTCTTCCGAACTATTGAATAACACCATCATTACAATCCATTTCAATTCCTCGATATCGACTTCAGAATCGGACTCAAGTGCCATAACGCGATTGATGACCATTTCACGCAGTCGCGGAGTAAGCACACCCGATTGCTCGAGGAACAGTAAAAATCCCTGGGCGTTGTATGCGAGGCGCGCACATTCTTCCGGAGCCAGTACCCGGGTGGCAATATCCGATTGATCCAGGGCAGTGTCGTCCTCGACCTGTGCCAGGCCATCCAGCCATTCGAAAGCCTTTTCAATTTCCATTGGCTCGAAGCCGGCTGCGCGCAAATCAGCATCAATGCCATCACGATCTTCAGGCAGATTTTCATCCTGGTCCGCGTAGCTTGAGAATATGTACATCAGCACGTCTATAACGCCTTCTTTCATGAGTACCTCAGTTTAGATCCTGACAAAGCAGCCGCCAGGTGCCGATTGAATGAAATCATTAATTTCGAGTACCAGTAGCATGGATGAAAGCTTGTCGATGGTCAAGCCACTGCGTTGTACAAGTATGTCACAGTTCACAGGGTCGTATCCGATCAATTCAAGCAGGTTTCTATGCTCGTGATCGAGTTGGGCGTCGTGATCAACCGATTTCATAGTTTGTTGATCAAGAATGAATCCGGCTAGCCCAGTTAGCTCTGCAGTAACGTCTCCCGGGGTTTCAACAATTGCGGCACCATCGCGAATCAGTTGGTGACAGCCACCGGTTTGCGGATTGTGGATCGATCCGGGAACCGCCAGCACTTCGCGCCCCTGTTCGGCCGCAAGACGTGCCGTGATCAGCGAACCGCTGCGACGTGCCGCTTCAACCACCAGTGTTGCCAGTGCAAGCCCGCTGATAATGCGATTGCGTTGCGGGAAATTTGCCGGTCGCGCGCGGGTGCCCAGTGTAAATTCTGACACGATCAAACCCTGCCCGAGAATTTCCTGGGCGAGTTCCTGATTTTGCCTGGGATAAGTCAGGTCGACTCCGGTCCCGGTCACGGCGATGGTTTTGCCAGCACCATCCAGGGCACCACGATGTGCCGCTGAATCAATGCCAAGCGCCATACCGCTGGTGATGGTGAAGCCGGCCGCGGCAAGCTGTGTCGAGAAATCATACGCATTTTGTGCACCCCCCGGAGTGCAGTGACGACTGCCAACGATCGCGATCTGTGGTTCATGCAGCAGGCTTATGTCACCGCTGGCGTAGAGTAGCGCTGGAGGATCATTGATTTGGCGCAGTAATTCGGGGTAGGCGCTGTCGTCGAAGCAAATCAGGTGATTGTGGTGAGATTCGGTCCAGTCCAGATCCCTCGAGACCTGGGGATGCTGTCCCGACCTGACTTTACAGATTGTGTCGTGGTTTAAACCTGCCGCCTTGAGTGAGCTGGTGGTACTGCTGCGAATCCGCGCAGGGTCTCCTGCGAATCGCGCAAGCAAAGCCAACAGGCTTTTGCGCCGGGGTCCGAAGCTATGGTAGAGGTGCAGATAATCGCTCAGCAAATCCTTTTGCATGTGGGTCTCCATGTTCCTTTTGCAGACCCGAATACTATAGCACCAGGCGGATGCCTGGTGCTAGCAAGTGTGAACAGGGTTACCCGGCTATGGCGATTGGACGTAATCCTTAATGCTGATTGGGATGTCGGCTTCCATAATCAGCGCGTAGCTCACTTTCTCGAACGAGCGAATAACCATCGCCATACCGACTGATTCGTCGGGCAGTTTGACGCGAAATCTCGGATCTTCCTCGTGGTCGTCACGGACGACATCACCGGTCCTGCGTATCCGCAGGACATTCCCGCTTTCGAGGCCATCTCGTTGCCCGAGGTTGATCGCAATCG
Organism: uncultured Gammaproteobacteria bacterium; assembly: GCA_964196225.1. Classification (GTDB taxonomy): domain Bacteria; phylum Pseudomonadota; class Gammaproteobacteria. The sequence goes on from CAXMSP010000180.1 coordinate 17,075, forward strand.
TTTGGTAAGCACCGGTTTGCGATATTGCATTCAGCAGTGCGATGATCTGACCACTCACTTCGGTGCTGGGTGGCCTGGGGTAGAAATCACGCTCAAAATTGGTGTTATCTATTGGCATAACGCGGTCGTCGCGAAGAATTTCGCGGTCCGAATTCGTGACGCGTATCGTGGCCGGGTCGCCACGCAGTAATAGCTTGGATTCGCCAACATAAAGTGCCTCGTAACCCAGTAGCTCGTTGGTAATCGGGTCAAACAGCGCGCGGTTGGGTCGATAGATCTGATAAAGGCCGATGCCCGTTGAAGTATCGAGATTACGCACGTAGAGTTTATCGTTAATACTGTTGATCAGGTGGTTATCAAAACTGGTTAAAACGTACGCGGATTTATTCAGCGTGTCTTCGTCGACGATTAGCGGACGCTCGATCAGGTGACGAATCGAATCAACCGGAATTGAGGGGATCGTGGCATCGATAGATTTTGAGCGAACCCTGGGATCGACTTTAACAATCTTGAGCCCGTCAGAGGTCTGCGATAGCACCGATCCATCGGCACCACGAGACAGGATTTGGACTTTACGCTGGCCGCCAACGTAGATGATCGCCAAGGTGTCACCGGGGTAAATCAAATGCGGGTTTTCCACCTGTGGATTTTTAAACCATATTTCCGGCCAGAACCAGGGATCGCGCAGGAATACCGTTGAGATGTCCCATAGCGTATCGCCTTCCTGTACAATGTAGGTTTCTGGAAATTCCGCTTCATATACGACAGTTTCTACCGGTTCCGGTTCCGGCTCGGCGATGGGCTCCGGAATCTCAGCTTTGACCGTGATAACTTCGGGTGCTTTTTCTTCCTCGTAAACAACCGCGTAAGGCGCGGGCGGTTCGGCGCAGGCGGCTACTAGCAACATACCTGAGAGCAGAATTATTCCCTTAACAAGCTGTCTATTGTTGATAATAGGCATAAAAACCCCTGAAAATGCGGTATTGATTGATGGATTGTAGACTAAAAAAAACCGACTACAAGCTTTTTAGATGGGAAGAAACTAATATAATCATTAACTTGGAACAACTAGCTATAACTTTTCTTGAAGTAGTTCACTATGGCCTTATTAAATATTTTACATTTCCCCGATCCCCGTCTCAGAATGGTTGCCAAAGCGGTTACCGAATTTGATGATGAACTCAGGCTTTTAGTTAGCAATATGTTCGAAACCATGTATGAAGCCCCGGGTATCGGACTCGCCGCGACCCAGGTCGATCGGCACATCCGCCTGCTGGTTATGGATGTCTCTGAAGGGCGTAACCAGCCCAGGTGCTTGATCAATCCGGAGCTACTGGAGGCGGATGGTGAAGAGGAAAGCGATGAAGGCTGCCTGTCGGTGCCCGGGTTCTATGAAAAGGTCCGGCGCGCCGAACATATTAAAGTGCGGGCATATAATGAAAATGGCGAGCTTGCAGAATTTGAGGCTGACGGGATCGAAGCGGTTTGCATCCAGCACGAGATGGACCATCTCGAAGGCAAACTCTTTGTCGACTACCTTTCGAACCTCAAACGTAACCGTATTCGCAGCAAGCTGGTTAAATCCCTGAAGCAGCAGGCTAACTAGCCTCCCTAATTTAATGCTCAAGATAATCTACGCGGGTACTCCGGAATTTGCAGTTCCGGCACTTAAATCACTGCTGCACAGTGAGCATCGGCTTGTTGCGGTCTACAGCCAGCCGGATCGACCCGCAGGACGCGGCCGAAAAATGCAGCAAAGCCCGGTCAAGAAATTTGCGCTCGAGCATGACCTTCCCGTTTTTCAACCGACCAGTTTCAGCGATGGGAGCGCGCTCGACGATTTGCGCGCACTAAACGCCGACTTGATGGTAGTCGCAGCCTACGGGCTTCTACTATCGCCGGCCGTGCTTGAGGCTCCGCGCCTGGGTTGTATCAATATACACGCTTCCCTGTTACCCCGTTGGCGTGGTGCGTCGCCGATACAGCAGGCTATTTTAGCCGGCGATGAAAACAGTGGGGTGACCCTGATGAAGATGGACAAGGGGCTGGATACAGGCGCAATGATTGCGAGTCGTTCAGTTGCAATCGATCCGTCCTGGAATGCGGCCGACCTGCATGATTCACTGGCACCCCAGGGCGCCGAGCTGTTGCTGGAGTCACTCGACAACATCGAGCAGACACTGCAACAGGCGCAGGTTCAGGATGAATCGCTAGCCACCTATGCTCCCCGCCTGACAAAACAGCAGGCCGAGGTTGACTGGAACAAGCCCGTGGAGGAGTTGCTGAGGGAGATTCGCGCCTTCAATCCGTGGCCGGTCAGTTATACCTTTCTCGGCGATGATAATCTGCGGCTCTGGTCTGCTCGGATTAACGCGGATGTCGAGCCGGGATCTCCCGGTTATGTCGTAGCCCATGATACAGATGGTGTTTACATCAGTTGTGGCAAAGGGGTACTGCAGCTGACCGAACTACAGTTTGCAGGACGCAATAAATGCAGTGCTGCGCAAGCATTAAATGCCAGGAACCTGAGCGGGTGCTCGTTGGGTAAGTCGTGACAAATTCTGCCAATCCACGCTGGATCGCAGTCCAGGCTATCCTGCAGGTTCTTGATCAGGGTCGCTCTCTTGACGAAATATTCAATAGTAACTGGTATCAGTCGCTAGCACTTGAAAAGCGAGATCTCGCGCTAAGCCGCGAACTTGTGTTTGGTTTTTGTCGTTGGTATTTTGCGCTGTCAGCTCTACTAGCCAGCCGGCTGCAAAAACCGCTTAGGGCGCGTGATCGCGATATCGAAGTTATCCTGATACTGGGTCTTTACCAGTTGTTAGTCATGAGCACCGAGCCTCACGCGGCGGTAAATGAAACCGTCAAGCTCGCGTTGGCTCAAAAAAAATCCTGGGCACGAGGCCTGGTTAACGCGCTACTGCGTGGTGTTATTCGTGACAAGATCGTATTGGACAGTAGCTCGCCGGCGCAAGCCTACCCGGACTGGATCATGTCCCGAATTCGGCGAGACTGGGGGGAGCAGGCTGAACGGGTGTTAATCCAGGGCAACAATCGTCCACCGATGACGCTGCGTGTCGATACCCGACAAGCGTCGATCGACAATGTGATAACCACGTTACGCTCTGCAGGAATAGAGGCCAGCCGACACGGTGTCGTTACAACTGCGATTGAGCTGTCGTCCCCCTGCGAGGTCAGCCAACTGCCGGGATTCGAGCAGGGTATTCTGAGCGTTCAGGATGCCGCGGCGCAGATCGCCGCATCAGTGTTAGCCTGTCAATCGGGAGCGCGCGTGCTTGATGCCTGTGCAGCGCCTGGTGGCAAAACGGCACACCTGCTTCAGCAATACGAGAATATAAAACTCGACGCGCTCGATAGCAGTGAGGTCCGGCTTGAAAGGCTACGGCAAAACCTGCAGCGCATTGATAAATCAGCACGAATTTTGATTGGGGATGCTGCCAGTCCAGAGGCCTGGTTTGACGGCGATAACTATGATTGCATCCTGGCGGATGTGCCCTGTTCGGCCAGCGGTGTTATGCGCAGGCATCCGGATATCAAACTATTGCGCCGTGAAAGCGATATAATGCCACTGCTCGCGCAACAGCGAAAAATTCTGGACGCATTATGGCGTCTGTTGAAGCCTGGAGGGAAAATGCTGTACAGCACCTGTTCTGTTTTCAGGGATGAGAATGAAGTTCAGATTGCAAAATTTCTGGAGCGTCATCCGGACTGTGCAGAGGTTACGATAAGTAATGCCGAATGGGGTGAACCTCGACCCCATGGACGCCAGATACTGACGGGTAGCGATAACATGGATGGCTTCTACTATGGGCTACTGACCAAATCGGGTGGCGAATGAAACTTTGCGGAGCAATTAGATTTCGTGCTTTGTATATGCCGTGCCTGGTAGTGTTGACTGTATTGGCTTCCAGCGCAATGGCACAGGATAAAGATCCGTTCATTGTGGAAACCGCGGATTTTTCACTGAATAAAGAATTGCTGATGCTTGACATGGTGGTGGAAAGTGAAATTCCCGATTATATTTCGCACGCGCTCGAGCAGGGTTTTGCTGTACCGATCATGTTCGAGGTCGAAATTCGTTCCGAAAAGCGTTACTGGTTCGACGACAGGATCGTTTCATTGAAACAACAATACCTGTTGCATCACCTGCCGATGCTGGATTCTTTCGTGGTATTCGATGTCAACAACTCTGAGCGGCACTATTTTGATAATCGCAAAGCAGCGGTGCGATACCTGGAAGTGGTTTACAATTACCCTATGCTCAATATCAACAACCTGGCGGCTGATAAGGAATATTATGCCCGTGTGCGATTCGGCATTGATACAGATGCATTGCCGTTGCCTTTGAAGTCGAGCTCGTTGTGGGATAATGACTGGGACTTGCAAAGTGAATGGTATGAATGGGAGGTTAAGCGTCCCGAATCATGAATAGTACATTCCGTAATACAGCCTCGATTCTGGCCCTGGTTCTGTTGCTGATGGGGTCGCTTTATGCGATTAGCGATGCTACTTCGCAGGCGGCTGCCTTCAGCAAGTATTACAACTGGCTCATATTTTTTAATGCAATCGGCCTGGTGGCTCTGCTGGGTCTGATTGTATACAACGTTTACAAGCTGATCGTACAGTATCGTCTGAAAACGATTGGTTCGCATTTGACCGCGCGCATGATCGGGGTGTTCGTATTATTGACCATCATCCCGGTAAGCGTGGTTTACTACTTCTCGCTTAGTTTTTTGCATCGTGGCATCGATAGCTGGTTTGATGTAGGCGTCGAGGTCGCCCTTGAAGATTCTTTGCAGCTCGGTCGGAGTGCAGTCGACCTGCGCAAACGTGATGCCCTTAACAAGACGCGCAGCATCGCGGGCGAAATTGGCGAACTGGATAACGAAATACTGGTAGTTTATCTCGACGAAATTCGTCAGCAATACGGTGCCAACGAAGTAACGTTGTACGATCACGTGAACTCCATCATCGCCTCCAGCAGTATCGATTCCACCGAGTTACCCGAAGCCTTGCCGCTAGCCGACATAGGTGATCTCGATATCGACAGGCCCTACCTGAAACTCGTTGAAGACCCGGTCTACGGTCTCGCGATACAAATTGTAATCCTGGTGCAAAGTCTGGATGCGACCGAGCCGGCAAAAACGCTGCAAGCACAATACCCTTTTACCGATCGGCTCAATGAACTTACCGTGGGCGTGCAGGAAGCCTACGACCGCTACAAGGAACTCGCGCTGTTGCGCGATCCGCTGAAAACCAGTTTCACGATGGCGCTGTCGGTCATCTGGCTGTTAAGCGTCTTCTCGGCGATCTGGCTTGCTTTTGTCGCTGCGCGCAAACTGCTAGCACCCATCAATGACCTGGTTGAAGGCACCAAGGCGGTTGCGGCGGGTGATTACGAAAGGCAGTTGACCCTGTCAGGTAGTGATGAACTCGGATTTCTGCTGCGCTCTTTCAATACCATGACTCGCAAGATCTCGCGCAGCCGCGCAGTTGCCGAGCAGAGTCAGCGCATGGAGGCCTTGCAGAGAAATTACCTGGAATCGGTAATGGAACATATTACCTCTGGTGTACTGACGATCGATGAAACCGGGTTCATAAAAAGTGGTAATCCGGCTGCCTGCCTGATTTTTGATATTGAAAGTTACTTCTTTACCGAGCTCTATATCGCCGATGTTGTGCGCCAGTATCCAATGATGGAACCATTTTTTGATGCCGTTCAGTCACACCTGAACAACGATCAGGAATGGCAGGAGGAAATTGTTATATTTATTCAGGGAGGCAGGAAAATTTTACGGGTTCGTGCCACCACGCTGCTATCGCAAAATGATGATCGCAAAGAGCAGGTCATCGTGGTCGATGATTTAACCGAATTGATTCAGGCGCAAAAGGAGTCAGCCTGGAGCGAAATGGCGCGCCGACTGGCGCACGAGATTAAAAACCCGTTAACGCCGATACAGCTTTCGGCCGAGCGTCTGCATCGCAAGTTAAGCGGTGCGGTCAGCGCTGAAAACCAGTCGATGCTGGATCGCTACACGCACACTATTGTGCAGCAGGTCGAGGCAATGAAATCCATGGTCAATGCTTTTACCGAATATGCCCGGTCGCCGACCCAAAAACCGCAGTGGGTTGATATAAATGCGATGCTTGAAGAAATTGCAGTGCTTTATCACGCGGATAACACGGCTGTCGCGATCGAACTGAAACTCGATAAATCGCTGCCGGTGATTGAGGCAGATGATGTGCGCCTGCGCCAACTGATCCACAACCTGGTCAAAAACAGTCTTGAAACCCTGGAAGGCGAGGGCTGGATTGAATTGAAGACAGAATATGTCGAGAAGCCGAATCACAGCTGGATCGAATTCGCTGTTGAAGACAGTGGCCAGGGTATTGCGACCGAGGTTGCTGACAATCTGTTCGATCCTTACGTGACGACCAAGACCTCGGGCAGTGGGCTTGGTCTTGCCATCGTGCAAAAGATCGTCGATGAACACAGTGGTTCCGTACGCGTCGACAAGTCAAGCCGGGGTGGTGCAAGATTTACCATCCGTCTGCCCGTATCCGTCGCAGCAAACGAGGCCGAGGCCAGTCCTGCGGTTGAGCCAATGAAAAAGAAGGTAATGCCATGAGTGCCCGAATCCTGGTGGTTGATGATGAACCCGATATTCGTTTCCTGCTCAAGGATATTCTTGAGGATGAAGGTTACCTGGTTGATGTGGCAGAGCATGCGAAAGCAGCCAATGAAATCAGGCGTGTTTCGAATCCTGACCTTGTACTGCTTGATATCTGGATGCCCGAGGTTGATGGTGTAACGCTGTTGAAACAATGGAAGTCTTCTGGTCGGGACCACTGCCCGGTGGTGATGATGTCCGGCCACGGCACCGTTGAAACCGCGGTTGAGGCAACCCGCTACGGTGCGATTGATTTTGTGGAAAAGCCCCTTTCCATGGCCAAGT
>CAXMSP010000181.1:0-6984 GCA_964196225.1 uncultured Gammaproteobacteria bacterium
GGCAAGGACGGGGTCGAATCGATCCCGCCATTGCCGACACTGAGCGACTACGAGCAAAAATTACTGGATGACATGCGGGAAACACTGAACGGCAATATCAGCAAAGGTATTGAGTTCGCTAACACCTAAAGGACCCGAAAATGCGTTACTCGATACTGTTGTTGTCCGTGCTATTCGTATTTGGTTGTAGTTCCAAGAATGCACACCAAGATGACGCCGAAATTATTACCAAAATAGGTGTAATTACCGCCAGGGAAGACGCCAGTCTCAACGATGTCGAAAAAGACAAAAATGTTAATACCAGTGTTTATGGATCAGTTTCGTCCGGGGGCGGCGTTTCGATTGGAATAGGTGTTTTGCTCTCGTCCTTTCTCTCCGGTGATTCCGATCAGGAGCTCGTGCGATACGAAGTTGACCTGAAGGACGGCGGTCAATTTACTATTTATCATGACAGCCGCGATTTTGAAGTCGAAGATTGTGTCGAAATTACCGTGTACCCGGACGAGGATAAGCATCCACCGACGATGAAGCGCAACAAGGACGCCTGCTAGATTGCGTGTAAGGATCGTTAACCCGGAACGTGCGTAGGACATATCCCGGATCTGGTAATGGTGCTGTAGTATCAAGATCCCCGCCGGGCCACACAGGCTGTGCGGGAATCATGATGCCATTAGAGAATGGATTCCGGAATGACGTAAGTGGTATGCTTTTATCATGTCCGACGAGAAAATATCCAGCAATGAAGCCATCGATGCGGCACTGCACCTCGATGGTGACCCGGAGCGCGTTAAAGAGTTCTACGAAGACTGGGCCAAAAATTACAATATTGATACCACCGGTTCGGACTATACCGGGCCCACGATTGCGGCGAAACTGTTACATCAACATTTAACGCTTAAAGACAGCGAACTGCTCGACGCTGGATGCGGTACCGGGCTGGTTGGTGCCGAGTTACAGGCACTCGGTTTTATCAACGTCGATGGCTTTGACCTCTCCGACTCAATGGTCGAACTGGCCGCCGCGACCGGTGCCTACCGGCAGGTGTTGGGCAGTATCGATATGATGCGCGCCACTGAAAGTTACCCGGCTGCAAGCTATGACGCGATTTTGTCGGTCGGCGTTTTTACCCTTGGTCATGTGCCACCCGAGGCGTTGAACGTTTTACTAAGGCTTACCAGGGCAGGTGGGCTGCTGGTGATATCCACGCGCACCCATTACTACGACCAGACTAACTTCCAACAGGTAGTCGATGAGCTCACCACGAGTCGGCAGGCCGAATTGATCCAGCTAATCAAGAATGCACCCTATAACAATGATGGCGATGGCCATTACTGGGTTTTCAGAAAATCAGGCTGATCCGGTTCTGATAAAAGAATCTTTTGCGATTGAATCCGAAGCTGTGATTGAGTTAAATAGGTCGGCCCTGCGGGTTCGCGTTGGCTCAACGATTACTGGAGAATTTATTAATGTCGTCCAAGCGATTGAATGTCATTAGTCATTGTGCAAAGTCACCATGGTTTTCTCGAACCTGGAGTGAAAATGCCTTTTACAGCGAGTATGCCGGACGACTGGTACTGCAGTCGCTGGGGAATGACACGATCGAGGAATACTGGAAGTTACGTAAAGAGGTTGGCCTGTTTGACGTGCCCGAGCGACCGGTCGAAATCAAGGGCCGGGAAGCTGTTAAATTCCTTAATCGCGTGTTCACGCGCCCGGTCGATAAACTTCGCGTCGGGCGCGGTAGCTACGGACTTTTATGTCACCAGGGTGGTGGCCTGGTGTGCGATGGTATTTTATTCAAGCTTGCCGAAGATCATTTCTGGTACGTGCACGCCGATGCCGATGTTTACCTGTGGCTGGTCGCGCATGCCGTCGATTACGCGGTTGAAATCCATGATCCGCGGTCCTGGGTGCTGCAGGTTCAGGGGCCGAAGTCGATGGCAGTATTGGCAAGTGCCTGCGACGGTGGTGCCCCCGAAGAGTTTCGATATTTTGACGCCTTTCAGGGTCACATGGGTGGACAGAAAGTCCTGGTCAGCCGCACTGGCTGGTCCGCGGAACTAGGCTTTGAAGTATATAACATGGATCCCGATGTCGATGGCCCGGCGCTTTGGGATCACCTGATCACCGCCGGTGCCGATAGCGGCATCGCTGGTTGCGGCCAGATGTCGATGAACATACGGCGCATCGAGGGCGGCATTCTCAACTATCGGAGCGACATGGACTGGGATACGACGCCCTACGACATGGGCCTTGGCATGTTTGTTGATCTTGAGAGTCACGATTTCATCGGTCGGGATGCCCTGCGCAATGCCAGCAGGGAGCCGCGCTTCTGCGGCTTCAAATGTGAGGGTCGACAAATCAGGTTTGGTTCTGCGGTCATGTCGAATGGGCAGTCGGTGGGTCGCGTAACCGCTTATGAGATTTCGCCTTACCTGGAATGCGGTGTCGGATTCGTGTTACTCGATTCCCCCGAGTATATGGGCGCAAGCGGACTCAGTATTGCCGATCGGGATGGCGGCGTATGCCCGGTGGAGTTGGTAGAGCTGCCTTTTTACGATGCCGAGAAGAACATTCCGCGTGGCCTTGAACCGACCGATGGTGGAATCGATTAACAGGAGGAATTGGGAACTTGTCAAATTTTGCAGGAAAAGTTGCCTTTGTCACCGGCGCCGGTGGCGGCATGGGATTTCAGATCGCCAGTGACCTGATTAACGCCGGCGCCAGCGTGTTGATGTTCGATATCAAACCCAAACCCGAGAATATTCCGGACAGCTCGGCCCAATCACTTTACGTGCAGGCCGATTTGACCGATGAGCCTGTCGTAGCCGCCGCGGTTGAAAACGCGGCTGAATTATTTGGTGGCATCGATTTGCTTGCAAATGTGGCGGGCGCCCTGTGGTTTGAGCGTGATAAAACCGCCCTGGAAATCGACCTGGATGTGTGGGACCAGGTGATGGCAATTAATCTGAAAAGCATGGTGCACACGACGAGGCATGTCGTACCGCAGATGCGTAAACGCGGCGGTGGTGCCATGGTGCATTTTTCGTCGACGCAATGCATGCGTGGTGATTCGGCGCCCCAGGACGCCTACCAGGCCGCCAAGGCCGGCGTGGTGGCGTTTTCCAAGTCGCTCGCAATTCAGCTGGCGGGTGAAAACATTCGCTCCAACGTGATTTATCCGGGACCCAGTGAGTCACCGATGCAGGATCGCTGGAAACAGAATCCCGATGCCCAGGCCGCCACGGCCAGTGCAATACCTTTGGGACGCGTTGGCACAGTCGAAGATATGTCGAATGCCTGCCTGTTTTTACTTTCTGACAAGGCTTCCTTTATTACCGGCACCGAGTTACTGGTTGATGGTGGTTTGCAGGCAAAACCGTGATTTCACTGGGCCAGGCCCGCAGCTTTAAAATCTGGCATAGTAGTCCCCCAATTCCATTTTGAGATAAACCTAATGACTTCTAGAACCTCGATATTGATTACCGGCGCGTCGGGCGGGATCGGTCGCGCCGCCGCGATTGAATGTGCAAACCGTGGCGCCAGGGTTGGTGTTCACTATAACGGTAATCGCGAACGCGCCGAGTCAACGCTCGCTGCTCTGGCGGGAGATGGTCACCAGTTGTTTCAATGCGACATTACCGATCCGGACGCAGCGGAACAACTGATCGAAGATGCGAACCAGGCCCTCGACGGCCTCGACGTGCTGGTCAACAATGCCGGCATCTCGCAGCGCCATCAGTTCGATGAGATCGACTATGCCACCTGGCAGCAAACCTGGCAGCGTATTGTCAACACCAACCTGACTGCGGCGAGTAACCTGTGCTTTTTAGCAGGCAAGAAAATGATTGCTGCCGGTGGCGGACGAATTGTCAATGTATCGTCGCGCGGGGCATTTCGCGGTGAACCCCTGATGCCCTGGTACGGCGCGTCCAAGGCCGGCATGAATGCGATGGGTCAATCGCTGGCGCAGGCGCTGGGCCCGAAAGGAGTGTTCGTTTATACCGTTGCCCCTGGCTTTGTTGAGACCGAAATGGCCGCGGCGGTGCTGGCCTCGCCCGAAGGTGACAATATCAGGAACCAAAGCAGTATCGGCCGGGTGGCGCAACCCGAGGAACTCGGTAAAACGATTGGATTTCTAGCGTTTGAAGCACCCGAATTCATGACCGGCTGCATCGTCGATGTCAACGGCGCGTCCTACCTGCGATCCTGATGGATTACGACTTTATCGTTGCCGGTGGAGGCCTGGTTGGGTCATCGATTGCCTACGGGCTCGCCCGGCAGAAGCACAAGGTGGCGGTGCTTGACGGTGGTGATCGCTCGTTTCGGGCATCGCGCGGTAACTTCGGCCTGGTATGGGTGCAGGGCAAGGGCTGGGATTATGCGCCCTACGCGCAATGGACCGGGCAGGCGGCCGGCCTGTGGCCGGAATTCGTGGCAGAGCTTGCCAATAAAACCGGGGTAGAGATCGATTACCAGCGCTCAGGCGGTATGCACTTTTGCCTCAACGAGGCAGAGTGGAGTGAACGTGAGCACGAAATGGAAATGGTTCGTCAGCACACGGGCGGATCATTTGAATATGAAATGCTGGACCATGATCGACTGAAACAGCAAATCCCGCAAATTTCGAACGCGGTTCTGGGTGCGAGCTATTCACCGCAGGACGGTCACGTCAATCCGCTGTACCTGCTGCAGGCTTTGCAGCAAAGTATGGATTATCACCAGGTGCATTATTTCCCCAGTCAGCCCATCGATCGAATCGAAGCAAAACAGGGCGGTTTTTTTACTCACTCCAGCGAGGGCACGGTGTCGGCCGAGAAAATCGTACTCTGTGCCGGGCTCAACAATCGGCGCCTCGGTGAAATGTTGGGCATGGATATCCCCGTTGTCGCCGATCGCGGCCAGATCATGATTACCGAGCGGCTGCAGCCTTTTCTGAACCTGCCGACGCTGCACGTGCGTCAGACTGCGGAAGGTACTGTGCAGATCGGGGATTCCCATGAGGACGTGGGCCTCGATGACGGCACCAGTCCGTCGGTATTGAAAGAGATAGCCCGGCGCGCGGTGTTAATGTTTCCTTTCCTGGCGCGTGTGCAGCTGGTGCGCGCCTGGGGTGCACTGCGAATCATGACGCCGGACCATAACCCGATATACCAGCAATCTGCAGACTGTCCGGGTGCGTTTACCGTCACCTGTCATAGTGGCGTCACCCTGGCGGCAATGCACGCTGGACCGGTTGCTGAATGGATAGGCGGTAGCAGTCGGCTTGATCTTATCAACCAGTTCAGTACAGACCGGTTCAATGTTTCGTCTAATTGATGATACGAGTGTCGATACGCTCAAGCTGAGTATCGAGGGCCGTGAATACGAGGTTCCGGTCGGTATTTCAGTCGCCGCGGCGGTTTTGCTGTGTGGCTTCAACAAGGTACGCAATACCCCGGTGACTGATTCGCCGCGATTGCCCTATTGCATGATGGGCATTTGTTTTGATTGCCTGATGACCATCGACGGGGTTCCCAACCAGCAGGCCTGCCAGCACGAAGTTCGTGAAAACATGACAATCGAAGTTCAACAGGGTGCGGCAGAACTGCTGCAGGAAAGATGAAGGACCATTACCAGTTACTCGTGATCGGTGCCGGGCCAGCGGGTCTCGCCGCGGCCGCGGATGCTGCCCGCCTTGGTCTCGATGTTGCCCTGGTGGATGAGCAAAAGGCGCCGGGTGGACAAATCTATCGTAATGTTGGATCGGCTCGGGAAGGTGTCAGGACTTACCTGGGGAAGGACTACCTGCGAGGTAAGCCGCTGGTAGAAGAGTTTCTTCAAAGTGGTGCGACCTACATCAACAATGCATCGGTTTGGTACCTTGATGAAAGGCTCGAGACCGGGTTACTGATCGATGGCGCCAGCCATTTTATTACCGCAGATCGATTGATTCTGGCCACGGGTGCCCAGGAAAGACCCATGCCCCTACCCGGATGGCAGCTGCCCGGTGTTATGACGGCAGGCGCGGGCCAGATTTTACTCAAATCCGCGGCGATGATCCCGAATGGACGGGTGGTCCTGGCGGGGAGTGGCCCACTACTGTTGCTGATAGCCTGGCAGTACCTGCGGGCCGGGGTAAAAATTGACGCAATTATTGATACCACGCCGCGCTCGAGTTTACCTGCAGCACTACCTTATTTACCCCGTGCACTCCCGGCTTTTGACTACCTGCTCAAGGGCCTGTCATTTATGCTCGCCATCAAAAAGGCAGGGACACCCGTTTATAAAGCGGTTGTTGATCTGCGCGCCGAAGGCCATGAGTCGCTAGCGTCGGTGAGTTTCACTACAGGTCGGGGGAAAGGTAATAAAAGAACCAAAATTAGTATTGAAGCCGAGACCTTGTTATTGCACCAGGGTGTGATCCCAAATTTACGCCTGCCGCTGGCTGCCGGGTGTGAGGTTGAATGGGATGCGCCGCAGCAAAGCTGGAAAACAACAAAAGACATATGGGGTCAGAGTAGCGTTGACCGGGTCCTGGTGGCAGGAGATTGCGCGGCTATCGTCGGTGCCCGTGCAGGTGAGTTACAGGGCAGGCTATGTGCCTTGCAGAGCGCCCATCAATTACAGAAGATTGATCTTGAACAGCGTGATCGAGTGGCAACGCGGATAAAACATTCATTACAAAGGCATCTGTCGATCAGACCTTTTCTGGACGCACTCTATCCACCGGCAAGGGCCTACCAATTGCCCGAGGATGAAACGTTGGTGTGTCGCTGTGAGGAAGTCAATGCCGGGCAAATACGCCAGGCCGCACGCATGGGTTGCGTCGGGCCCAACCAGGTGAAAGCTTTCACTCGCTGTGGCATGGGTCCCTGCCAGGGATGTCTATGCGGCAGCACGGTATCGGCATTGATCGCGGACGAAACGGGTGCTTCGATGGAGCAGGTTGGATATTTCCGGGTTCGACCACCCTTCAAACCGATCACGCTGGGTGAACTTGCG
>CAXMSP010000182.1:0-18775 GCA_964196225.1 uncultured Gammaproteobacteria bacterium
ACCAGCCTGACCTTTCTCGGGCAGGCGCCCACCAGTGACGGTGAAGCGTCGACCGCCAAGGTGTCGGCACTGTTCAAGCCACTGGGGCTGGAACTGACCGGCAAGTTTGGATTTTCCAACGACTATGCCATGGTGATGACGAAAGAACGGGCCTCGGATCTCGGCGTCAAAACGCTACAGGATCTGACCAAGCTTGCCAGCGTCAGTTATGCCGTGGACGAGGATTTTGTGCAACGTCCGGCGGATGGTCTGCAGCAAATGAACCGCCGTTACGGTATCACCGGATCTAAAACCGCCACCTTCCCGGTTGGAACCGAAGGCAAGGACAAGATTGTCTCGGCGTTGCTGGACGGAACGGCCGACGTCGGTGAATTGTTCATGACCGATGGTCAAATCGCCGAGTATGACCTGGTCGTACTGAGCGATAACCTGACTTTCTTCCCGGTCTACGAAGTGGCGCCATTGGTGCGCTCGGACGCCCTGGCGAGTCTCAAGGGACTGCGCGAAGTGCTGGAAAAACTGGCGGGTAAAATCACGCCCGCCGATATGCAGGCGATGAACAAGGCGGTTGACCTGGATGCGCAATCTGCAGCCACGGTAGCCGCGGGATTCCTGTCGGCTAAAGGCTTGCTGCCAGAAGGTGCCGGCGGCGGCGGTGCGGCCAAGATCCCCGTGGTCGCAGATCCCGGCGTCAAACGTGACACCGATACCGCGCGTGCCCTCCGGGCAATTCGTAGCGGCTACGCCGGTAGTGATCTCGACCTGGTCAATGATGTGGATCCGCTGGGCAAGCTCGCCAGTGGCGAGGCTCGCATCGCGATTGTCGGCGCCGAATCCTTCTACTCGCTAGGTGCACAAGGCCCAGTTAGCAAGGGTAACGCAGAGGCGTTTGCCGTAGTGGGTTATAAATCTGGCCACCTGGTTGGTGTCGACAAAGGAACCAGCTCGCTCGATGGAATGACCAAGATTGCAACTGGCCCGAAAGGTTCGGGGGCGTCGATTGTATTGAATATGCTGCTCAATTCCATCGGTAAGGCCGGCAGTATTGAAGTCATCAACTCCGACGACACTACTCACAACCTGCTGCTGGGAATGACGGCGATGGGTGCTGGCGATCACGACGGTGTCTTTTTGATGGCGCCGAAGAAGGATCGTGAAATCGCTGGCCTCATGCGCACTGGTTTTTACAAGCTGATCGATCTGACTGAATGGGCAGAAGGCGGTCATACCGCTCGCTTCAGCTTCATTCGTCCGGCGACTATCCCGGCGAATACCTATCCCTCCCAGGGTAGCCCGATCACCACCGTGAGTACTCAGCTTGTGCTCGCCAGCCCAGCAAAAACGATTCAGGCTGCAGGCGAGGTGGGACCAGGAACAGCCGGTATCGATTCGAGCGCGGCGATTCCGGTCAGCGCGAGTGCAGTAGAATCGATACGCGAGGCACTCGGTATGATGGACGTGATCGACCCCGCAATTCCGGTGCATGGATCACTGGCACCCAAGATTACAGTCGTGGATAAGTCGTTACCCTTCAGCGCAGATATCTCGATTATCAATATCCTGATGATTCTGTTTACGATATGGGTGATTTACCTGGTCTTTCTACCGAGTCCGCGCGACTTCAAAATGCCAGAAGACCTTTAACCACATAGATATTTAGGAGATATGACAATGGTAAATTACTTAGCACCCATTGACCTGGAAGACGAGCACCTCTCAGCCGGCGTCATCGAAAAAACAGTACAGATGGCCACCGGCGTCGAAGGCGCCAAAATTTATCTGATGACCGTAATCCCGGGTATTGTTGCCGGCATCGATCAGCGCTACGCGATACGTGGTGAAATGCATGGCTCGACTGAATATCCTCTACAGGAATGGAAGGACGAAGCCGCCAAGCAACTGCAAAAAATCGCGGACAAGCATATTCCCAAGGAATTACAGGCCGGGGTGGTGGTTGAAAATGGGACGGTATACCGCGAGGTCGTTGAGGCCGCCAAGGACCTGAAAATCGATCACGTCGTGATGGGTGCACATAGCCCTTCGCTTGCCGATTACCTGCTCGGTCCCAATTCGGCCCGGGTGGCGCGTCATGCGGGGTGCTCGGTGACGGTGGTTCGAGAATAAGAAACACACAAACTCGCATCACTTAATCGATCGAATCGATGATTTGATCGATTAACTCGGTGCACTTCGATGAAACCGATTGATGTATTGCTGGCGATTTTGGTCGCTGTACTCTGGGGCATGGGTTTCATCGTCGCCAAGGCGGGGATGTCGCATTTTTCACCTATCTTGTTGATGGCGCTCAGATTTACCCTGACCGCGTCGATCATGATCTGGTTTTTTCGCCCACCACCCGGACTATTCAAACAACTTTTCTGGATCTCACTGGTCAGCGCCGCGCTACAGTACAGCCTGACCTTTAACGGCGTGCGCGGTATCGATGCTTCGACCGCGGCGCTGTTGGTGCAACTCGAAGTACCGTTTGGGTTGATACTCGCCTGGCTGGTTTTCGGCGACCGTATCTCACCGAAACAGGCGCTCGGCATCGTAATCGCATTTAGCGGCGCAGTTTTGATCATCGGCGAGCCAAAGCTCGCTGGAGACCTGATTTATGCCTTCCTGGTCATCGGCGGCGCGTTCACCTGGGCGGTCGGACAAATCATGATCAAGAAACTCGGCAACCTCGGTGGATTTCGCCTGATCAGTGGCGTCTCGCTGTTTGCCGCGCCACAACTATTTGTGGCTTCCTTCCTGCTGGAGCAGGATCAGCTGGTGCAAATTCAAACCGCATCCTTTGCGGCCTGGGGCGCGGTGGTCTATCTCGGCGTTATTATGACGGCGCTCGCCTACGGAATCTGGTACCGCTTGCTGGGCCATTACAGCGTCAACCAGGTCATGCCATTTTTACTACTATTGCCTGTAACCTCGGTATTTGGTGGTATATTCTTCCTCGGCGAATCGCTGACAACCAAGATTGCCCTGGGCGGAAGCCTGGCGATTGTCGGTGTCGCGATGATAACGATTCAGCGCTGGCCACGACGCCAGCGGGTAATTGAAAATGAACGCAACGTTTAGCACGATTAACGACGATGCCTGCGAGGCCTACGCGGACCTCGGCGCGGTCTGCCTGCGTGATGTATTCACCGACTGGGTTGAGTTACTGCGCGCTGGAGTAGAGCGCAATCACGATGAGCCTGGCCCCTATTTCTCTGAAAACGTGGTGGGTGAAGATGAAGGCCGCTTCTGGGACGATTATTGCAACTGGCAACGAATCCCCGAGTTTTATCGATTCATTACCGAATCCAACGCAGCACAACTCGCCGCGCAAATCATGCGCTCGAAAACGGCGCAATTTTTTCATGATCACGTGCTGGTCAAGGAGCCCAATACCTCCAAACCAACACCCTGGCACCAGGACGCACCTTATTATTTCGCTGACGGCACACAAACGGTCAGCTTCTGGTTACCGCTTGATGTGGTGAGCAAGGCGGAAACCCTGCGCCTGGTGGCAGGATCGAATCGATGGCCAAAGCTGATGCTACCGGTGAAATGGCTCGACGATGCCGACTTTTACGGTAAACAAAACGACCAATACATGACCCTGCCCGAGCTTGATGATGATCATTGCGAAGAATCCATTCTCGAATGGGAAATGCAACCGGGCGATGCAGTTTTGTTCAATTTTCGCACCGTGCATGGTGCGCGCGGAAATTTCCAGGATCATCGCCGTCGTGCCTTTTCGATGCGCTGGGTCGGCGACGATGGGCATTATAAGCAACGCCCGGGACGAACCTCCCCGCCCTACCCCGGACACGATATGGTCGACGGTCAGAAACTGCGCGAGGACTGGTTTCCAGTGCTCTGGCCCAGGGTAACTAGAAATTGAGCAATCCCGTCCTGGTCAACACCCTGCGGGGTAAAGTCATCGAAAATCGGCATCGTGGCGCGATTGCGGTTTGCGACCCTAAAGGGCGCCTGGTGCACTCTTGGGGCAAGGTTGATGCCCTGGTCTACCCGCGTTCTGCGATCAAGGCTCTGCAGGCGCTGCCGCTGGTCGAATCCGGCGCCGCAGATCACTTTCAGCTCACTGATGCCGAACTTGCGCTAGCCTGTTCTTCACATAGCGCCGAGCCCGAGCATACCGATACCATAAGAAACTGGCTGGCGCGCATCGAACTCGATGAAGACGCGCTGGAATGCGGTGCACATTCGCCGTCAGACATCAAAACTGCCGAATCTTTACTGATCAACCATATCGCGCCGGGGCGAATTCACAACAATTGCTCCGGCAAACATACCGGGATGCTGACGATTTCCCGATTCCTCGACCAAGAAACCCATGGTTATATCGAGCGCGAACATCCCGCTCAACAACGCTGGTTCGATGTCCTGGGTGAAATGGCAGACATCGATATGCGCGCCTTACCCTGGAGCCGCGACGGCTGCGGTATCCCGGTGATCGCAATGCCGTTAACGGCAATGGCTACCGCTTTCGCGCGAATAGCGGTACCGGACGATCTGCCGGTCACGCGGGGTAGCGCGGTCGATCGTATTACCACGGCCATCGCATCGCACCCCTTCATGGTCGCAGGCACGGGCAGGCTTTGCACCCAGATCATGGAGTTAACCGGGCGCAGGGTCATCGTTAAAACCGGAGCCGACGGCGCTTACACCGCCGTGCTCAGGGACCAGGGACTTGGCATCGCGCTGAAAATTGACGATGGCACGGGTTTAGCGGCCGAAGTTGCGATACTCGCCGTACTTAACCACCTGAAAGCACTCCATCGCGATGAAGTGGATCAGCTTGCTGAGCGCTGTCGCGTGCCAATTCTCAATACCCGCGGGGTTTTGACCGGCTATCGTGAACCTGCCGGGCTCTAACAGGAAGCCGATTCTGGCAGTCGGAACCCATACGATTCAGCACCGCTAATCGCGTCAGCGACGCATTATTTACGCTTTTGCTGTGACTTATTTACTCCCCTGGCGCCCGCCTCAGCAACGAAATCAGCTAATATTTAGAGTCATAACTCCAATAATATAAAGAGCGCAGAATCAATGGAAAAAATCTCTTCGTTACCGAGCTTTTCTAACATCGGCAACCTGTTTGGGAGGTTTGCTAAAACTAAGGCCAGCTTACTGGACAAGTTTGTTCCCGGATGGACCAACGATAAAATCGACGCCATGTTGTTTGTCCCGAAAACAGAGGACAATAAAACGGTGCGACTGCCGCGCGGTTTCGAGCAGTTTGTAATGAAAACCAAGGATGGCAATATCCAGGCCTATAAAACGGGTAGAGGTCCCACGGTTGCATTCGTACATGGCTGGGGTGGTGGCGCGTACCAGTTTTTCCCGTTGATGCACGGACTGGCTGAATGCGGTTTCACGGCGCTGGCCTTCGATCATCTGGGACACGGGTTGAGCGAAACCAAACCCGCAACACTGCAACAGTCCATCACCACCACCAATGTCGTATTAAACTATGTTAACACCACCGATGACGGGCTTTGCGCAATTGTTGGACATTCCACCGGTTGTATCGCCATTGCCAATGCGCGCCCGGCACTGGTCAAGGACATGGCGTTATTTTTAATCGCACCCATCTTTAACTACAAGCTCTACTTCCTGAAGAAACTTGTCAAGCTGAAACTTCATGCTGACCTGATCAAGCAATACGCGAACCGATTTTCCAAGATTTATCGCAGCGAATATCAAAGACTTGAGCTGGCGACAAACCTGGCCCGATATGGTGATGTCACCGTAATCGCCCACGACGAATCTGATTCCGAGAGCTCAATTACCGAGTCCACCCGATTTTGCGCCACTTACCCGTTAACCAGGCTGCTGGTTACGAAGAATGCCAATCACGTCCGCATCATTAATTCCGAGTCGGTATGGCAGGCACTCAAATCGCATTTGAATTACGATGACACGACCATTAACTTTACCGCGGAAGTCATTTACGAGTAACGCGCCCATCGGAAGGGTTGCGGCTAATCCAGTATCTTTAATCGTACTTGGGTCTACTGCTCTAACGGTGAGGCAGCCCACAAACCGTAATCCCATCATTGTGACCGGGTTATTTTCCCTGTTCTTTAACCCAACCACCTGGAACGCTCAGCCACAAACTAAATTCAGTTTCTGAGACTTTGAAACGGTTACACAAGGCCGCAATCGGTTAAACTTCACCGATTTACGAAGCCGTGGCAAACAGTATGCAATTCTTCCAGGATTTAATGCCCTCACTGCGAATCGATCGATGGACACCTTCGGCGTTACGCAAGCATTTGTTCAAGGAGGAAACCGAAACCATCGAATCCTTATGCCGGATGATGATGGATTCCGATGGTGAGTATTCGAGCCTGTTGCTGGCCGAGCGGATTTTAAACGCCTACGAGAAGCTGGACGAAACGCTGCGCCTCGTTTTTTTCAACCTGCTGCGCGTCGAATACGACGTAGACGTGGATGACATCAATGCCGCGGCCAGGACTTACGAGCGAGATTCCAATGCGGAAAACCTGTTACACCTCACCGCCGCCGCTGAACCCGGCCGTCAGGAACTGTTAAGACGCATCAACCTGGTCTCGGGAGGTACCCGACGCCTGGTCAAGATGCGGGAACACTTGCTTACGGCGATGCGGGAAAACCCGGAATTGAAGAAGATCGACACTGATTTTCACCACCTGTTCAACGCCTGGTTTAATCGCGGGTTTCTGTTAATGGAACCGCTCGACTGGACCACGCCCGCGCATATCCTGGAAAAAATCATCGCCTACGAGGCGGTGCACGAAATCGAAAGCTGGTCGGAACTGCGCAGTCGCCTGGAGCCGGCGGATCGCTATTGTTACGGTTTCTTCCACCCATCCATGCAAGACGAGCCGCTGGTATTCGTCGAAGTCGCACTCACCGACCAGATCCCCCGGGGAATCGGGGAAATCCTGCGCCGCGATCCTGCCACCGAGGCACCAGAGAATCCTTCCTGCGCTATTTTTTACTCCATATCGAACTGTCATCGTGGACTGGCTGGCGTTTCGTTCGGTAATTTCCTGATCAAGCAGGTCGCTACCAGCTTGAAGTTGCGTTTTCCACAATTGAAAACCTTTTCCACGATTTCACCCGCACCGGGTTTTCGGCGCTGGCTCGAGTTGCAGGCAGAGGAACGAGATGACGCCACATCTTTGCTGGCAGAATTTGATGCGCAAGCTGACGAAGACCTGCAGGACGATCTCGAAAAGTTCGCGGCGGTCTACTTCCTCGAGCAGAAAAACGACCGTAACGAACCAGTCGATCCCGTGGCGCGATTTCATCTCAAGAACGGCGCGATCCTGGAACGCATCAATATGCTCGGCAATCCTTCGGACAAGGGCTTGGAACGATCGCTTGGCACCATGGTTAACTATGTATACGACCTGTCCAAGGTCGAAGATAATCACGAAGAATATGTCAGGAATAATCGCATCATAGCGAGCGCACAGGTTAAAAAGCTACTGGGCAAATGACTCTATAAGGCACCTGCCCTTTAAGCATTCAAAAGTCTTTGAGTCGTGCGGTAGTTTCCGGGTCCATAAAACCGGCCACCGTGGCGTCAGTCTCCAATCGCAGCGCCGTTTCGAGGTCAAAAGCTGCAGTTCGGTTTAGAATTCGCTTCATTGCCTGGACTGAGGTAGCTGGAAGCTCACCTATTCGAGCCGCAGTTTCGATTGCAACTTCCATCAGTCGTTCGTCCGGAACCACACGCCAGGCGACCCCCATTTCCAGCAACGCGCCGGCGTCATAACGTTCGCCCAAAAAAAGCATCTCGCGTGCCTTATTGATCCCGACCATTGCCGGCAGTAACGAGGTAACACCTCCAGTAACAAACAGGTTCAGGGATACTTCCGGGAAAAAGGCCTTTGCGCTCTCGGCCCAGATCGGGAAATCACAATTGATTGCCCATTCGAACCCACCCCCGACGGCCCATCCATTGATCGCGCCCACCACGGGCTTACTGCCGAAAACAATGGCGCGGGTCGCAACCTGAATTAGTTCGACAAACTCCCGCGCTCCCGCTTCGCTATCGGGATGCTGATGCTCGTTGCGATCATCTCCTGCGCAAAAGGCCCGACCCTCCCCCGAAAACACGATGACCCGGGTTTCGCTGTCTGCATTCGCGTCATCAAATGCCCGCACAACGTCACTAATCAGCGCCCGGTTCATTGCGTTGAGTTGCTCAGGACGGTTCAGCAAGATGGTACGCACCCCGTTATTCCCCAAGCTGCTCAACACCGTTTCATAATCAAATTGTTTCACATGTATGTCCTCACGACTCGTTTGGTTTTGCCCTCGGTCAGCTCGAAAGAGTCAGGGGGCAGAATCGTGACCCTGGCGGATGCTCCCAGTGCTTTCTTGATGGCTTTTTCAATGCTATCTGCCAATCCTTGCTGGTTATTAACCGCTGCCGTGAGTTCGACCGAAATCGGCAACAGGTCATAGGGAGGTTTCTTCTCGAGAACGATACGATAGTTTCCCGAAAGCTCAGCGAAACCGTTGACCACCGCGGCAACCATTGAAGGAAAAACGTTAACCCCCCTGACCACCACCATATCGTCGCTACGACCGACAACACGAAAGCGTATCCCCGCGTGGCCACACTGACAGGGTGACGTGTCGTCCACGGCGATTATGTCCCCGCTGCGGAAGCGCACCAGCGGCTGGCAATCCCGTTGCAGGTGGCTGAGTACCAACTCCCCCTCTATCCCTGCTTCCAGGGGGAGCGGTGCCGCCGTTTCAGGATCGATAATTTCCGGAAAAAGGACGTCTCCCGCGAGAAAGTGAAGTCGCGTATCATGCTCACATTGCGCTGCAAAATTCGACATCACATCCGAAACCCCGTAATTCGCATTACGCGGTTCCATGCCCCAGGTATCGCGAATACGGTTGCGAAAAACGGGGTCGTCGAGACCTGCCTCACCACCAAATAGTCCCAGCTTCAAACCCAGATCCCTGGGATCAAGCTCGGGAAAATGCTGATCCAGTACCTGCTCCAGTACTGCCGGGTAGGATGGCGTGCAGGAGATCGCGTTGATGCCTGTTTCCAGAATTGTATGGATCAACAACTCGGTTGCACCTACTCCGAACGGGACAACCATCGCACCCGTTTGCTCCAGGGTAAGGTGATCTGTTACGCCACCCATCCACATCTGGTAGTTGAGGCAGTGAACCACGGAGTGATTCGGCGTCAGGCCGGCAGATCGCTGTGAACGCCCCCCAACCGTTTCGGTTACCTCGCAATCACGCGCGGACAGGGCCAGGTTCATGGCCTGACCGGTGGTACCAGAGGTGCGATGCAGCCGGACTACTTTGGCGCGACTGGATGCCAGGTAGTCACCGAACGGGGGTTCGGATACCTGCGAAATTCTTAGTTCTGCCTTTGACGAAAGGGGTAACTCAGGCAGGTCGCGCAATTTTTTGGGTGGCTTTTGAGCGCCCCATAATTTCTGATAAAAGCCTGAGTGACGGGCTACATAACGACGTTGCACATCCCATAGTGTCTGTTGATGAGTGAGCAGTTCATCCAGACTGAGGTTCTCCAGCTGATTCAATGCAGCTCCTGATTTGTGAACACATACCTGGAGTTTGTTACCAAATGGCGATGACCTCAAGCTTGATCTTCTGGAAATCGAGCATAATATGTCTTGAATCAATGAGCTCTATCGGGAGATTCATAATGACAGATCAACCGCAGAATTTTAGCGCTAACCGAGCCCGGGACGCGAAATACGAGCACGGCCTGCGGGATTGCTTCGAGTATCGCGATCTCGGCGTCACCGAAGCCACGCACGGCAAGTTTCACGCTGCGATTTCACGCGTTAAAGCAGGATACAAGGGTGATCAGCATCTACGCACTACCGGAATGCATCGCCACCTTTGCAACTTCCAGATGTTTTACGTCCTCAAAGGCTGGGTAACCATGTACTACGAGCGCGAAGGCGAAGTCACCCTGCATGCCGGTGACAACTGCCTGCAACCCGCCGGTATTGTGCATAACGAAATTCAGTGCTCCGAAGACTTCGAGTGCCTGGAGATCTACTCTCCCGCAATTCACGAAACGGTAGCTATCGATGGCGACGAATCCTGAACAATTAAGCACAACTCCTGGCATCGAACAAAACGAAGACGGCATCACCATCCACTGGGATACCGATCACTCCAGTTTCTATCATTACTTCTGGTTACGCAGCGCCTGTCATTGCGATCTGTGTGGCGACAGTTATACCGGCAGCCGGAGGCTACATCCAAGCGACGTGCCGATCGATATCAAGCCGATTGCAGTTGCAATCGAAGGTCAATTGAAAATTACCTGGCAACCGGATCAACACGCCTCCGAATTCGATTTCGGGTGGTTGCGTGAATACGCTTACGATGGCGAGTATCGACAACCGGAGTGGCACCCGCAGTTGTGGGATGGCTCGCTCGATCCCGGGCAGGTTTCGTACAATCTGGATAAGGTGAAACAGGATGAACTGGCCTACCTGGATTTCCTGCGCACACTACGTGACTATGGCATCGCGATCATGCGCTGTGGAACGGAAAATCCCGCTGGCATCGAAAATATGGCTTCGATAATCGGTGAAATTTCAGATGCTGCCTATAGTAAGGTTTTCGATCTTATGCCGGATAAAAACGCACATACTTACGGCAATACAACTCAAGTGATCCCGCCTCACACCGACGAGGCCTATCTCCATACGCCAACGGGGATTCTAATACTTTACTGCATCCATCCAGCCGCAGATGGCGGCGAATCGATCCTGGTGGACGGATTCCAGATTGCGACCCGACTCAAGGAGGAGAATCCGGAAGCTTTCAAGTTGCTCGCAACCTGCCAGCAATCCTATCACCGTATCGTTCCTGGAAGCGGCATGGACTTCCGCACCCGTACGCGGGCGCTGAACGTCGATGAACGCGGCAACCTGGTCGGATTTCGTTTCCACCCGCGTTCGATGGCGCCCAATGACGTACCCGGCAAGTTAGCCAGGCTCCTGCATGCTGCGAATTTTGCCCTCAGCGAACTAATGTTGCAGGAACAAAACCAGCTCTGCTTTCAACTCCAGGCCGGCGATGCAGTTTTCTTCGATAACCACCGCGTCATGCATTCAAGAAAAGGTTTTAATGACTTAAAACGCCACTTGCAAATCTGCAACGTATCGCGTGATATGTTTCATCAGCAGCTACGTTTGACCGCAAGGCAGCAGGAATTTATCGCGGAGGCTAACCAGTACCTGCCAGCTGGCGTTTCCGGTTAGCAGGACTGCTTTATCCTGGATTAATCCCGGTTCCTATTCAACCTGCATCTGGTAAGTCATCCAGTGAGTTTTGTCGGATAGCTTGTCGTAAACCGCGCGGCCACGATAATTGTTCTCGGCGGTAATCCAGCGAATGAACGGCCAGCCCCGTTGTTTGCCAAGCTGATTAAGCGCCGCGTAAAGTTCCTCGACCACGCCCTGCCCGCGTGCCTCAGGGGTGACAAACAAATCATCGAGAAATCCAACCAGCGCGCCACGCAGCGGTGACGCCATTTGACGACAATGCATCAAACCCAACGCCCTGCCATTTTCGTCCTTCGCAATCAGACCGAAGAAAGGATTGTCATCATCATGAATCCAGCCCCACACAGTATCGAGTATTTCATCGTTCATCGGCACCTGGTAGAACTCGGCATAACCATGGTAAAGCACTTCCCACTGCTCGCGATCATCATCCACTAAAGGATGCACACTGACGCTCATACATTATCTCCGGTTATCTACTGCCTGCACCTGGCGAGTGTTCCATCATCAGGTTTAATTGCAATACCCTGCTCGGGTTAGCCATTCGTATTCGAGAAAGTAAACGATGGATTATATACAACGCCCCTGCGAACCTCATTTCGAATGACTGAAAACTTCACCTTATCGACTTAAAAAACGGGACAGTACATTGGTGGTTACCCGTTCGACCTGCGGGTCACGACGTAACAGCCCCGCAACCCACTCGACGCTACCGGCATGGAACACTTCGCCCCTACCCTTACGAAACGACACGATCATACCCGAACCCCGGCCCGCGAGCGCGATGGTTTTCGGGCTGACTTCACCATAGAGAATTTCGGCGTGCAGCTCACAGTCTTCAGCGCCAAGGAATAACGCCTGCGACCCGACACCCCGTGCAACTTCGACATTGGAAGCCAGCCCCAGCGCCAGGATCTCGAGCTCATCCGGAACCTGCTCTTCCCCGGATGGATAGGGCAAGCCCTCGCGAATAACATAATCGAGGCCATCAACTTCGTAGGCGAAGATTCGACTTTGCGCGCCAAGCACGTCGCCGTAACCGAGACCCGTGCCGTCGAAGGCCCAGTGCCCGGGTCGATAGATTGGAAAACCGCCGGCGCCGAACGCAACGCAGCCGCCCCAGCCGGCATAGACGCCACGAATCGCGTTCAGGCCGAAGGTGAGCGCCCCGGGGCGATTTATCGGCGGATATTCCCAGCTGGTCGTGATTCGATCCGTGTCGTGATGCGGATCTTCGGTGCCGGCGCGGGACTTGTAACAGACCTGCCGCCGACCTTCATCCTCGAGCCGGGTTTGCCACATGAAGTTGCCGGCAAAACGCGCGACTTTTCCGCCTGTCTCGACATAGGCATCGACAGTATCGCGCATTTCCCATGACCAGTATTCGTCATGGCCGATAAACACCAGGCAGGGATAGTCCTCGATTGATTCCGGCCGCAGCTGCAGATCATACTGCGAGATAACGTCGACTTCGAAACCGGCCGCCAGGGCCCATTTCACAAAATGGCTTTCGTACGACGCCCATCCGGCGGAAGCATACTTCTTGCAGTAGCCGTTGGCGTAAGCCCATTCCATATGCGGATAGGAAACCGGTTCGTCATGCCTGGGAATCTT
The DNA here is from genome assembly GCA_964196225.1 of uncultured Gammaproteobacteria bacterium. Lineage (GTDB taxonomy): Bacteria > Pseudomonadota > Gammaproteobacteria. The sequence continues at coordinate 12,924 of CAXMSP010000182.1, forward strand.
TGCGAGCGCCGCCCGTGGCGCGTCCCGGGGTAAAACCACGAAGCCTCGCGGCAGTGGACGTTCGAGCGATAGTATCGGCGAGTAATCCTTAGCTTCAGGCCCGGTAATTCCCTCGTAGTGATTCGACCCACCCCAGTTGTTATAGGCACACCAGGTACCGGTCGAAGAAACCAGTAGCAAACGTTGTTGCCGATCAGAACTGTTCGAACGCAACAGGAATAAATGATGCTGCTCAAAACCCTTTCCATCGCCGCTTTCGATTCGGCAGGTTACCCGGTAAGCTCCGGAGCACCAGTCGATCGGAATCTGAAATTCATAACTCACGGGCCAGCCGCAGCCGATGACCGCGGCATCGGGCGGCGTTTGATGACGCTGGCCTGGCAACCTGTCGCACGTGAACAGCACTTCGAGTTCGAGTGCATCCCGCGCTATTTCAAGGTTATAACTTGATGCGGTGGTAGAAACATGGAAGGCGACCCTGTCACCGGGGCTGTAGCAAGGTCGATCGCTGTAGCACCAGATCTCATCACCCGTCGAGTCCGCAGCCGGAGCCTCGTAGTAGTTGCTCAGTACCGCCGGGTTAAAATTCTCGTGGGGCAGCTGCTGCGACATGCTCGGTCCGTATTATTCGAGAAATTCGTGGATATCTTCGGACTGCACCACGTGGCAGTAGATCATGTTGATCGATTTCAATTCGTTCAGGTGCAACTCGTCAGTCGCAGCGGCGCAGCAATCCTCGACCACGACCACGCCGAAGCTTTCATCTGCCAGGCTGCGCACGGTCGAACTGACACACTGGTCGGTAAAGATGCCGGCAACGATAACATCGCGAATTTCCATGTTGCGCAGTAATAGTCGTAGATTGGTTCCGGTCAGCGCACTGTCAGTGGTCTTGAGCACGACGATGTCCTCCGCATCTGGGGTCAGTTCAGGTACGAGCTGACTATCTTCGCGGTCTTTCGGCAACAACAGATAGTTAAATCCGGGTTTTTTCTGACTTAGCGAACGATCACGCCCATCGCTTTTCAAGCAGGCGATACGCGCGAAAATCACTTCAACACCTTGCTCGCGGCAGTAGGCAACCAGTTTAGCCGTGTTCGGGATAACCGCCTGATTCATGCGCTCCCGAAACGGTGCCCAGCGTTTGGCTTCAATCGGTTCGGCATCGACTTCCATGTAGGTATTCTGAATATCGATGACCAGCAACGCGGTCCGCTGCGGATCGAGTTCGATATCCCCGGGCAGCTCAGCGGTTTCGTAGTAAAAAGATCGATACGCGTTTTTCCAGTCACTCACACCGCCACTCCCGGGTTACGCGCACACAGACGCAGTCCACCCAGTTCGCGATAAATGCGCTCGACGTTCGTGTACAGTTTCATCGATTTGATTTCGGTCACGGTTACTACTCCATGGGAAGGGACGTTACAACGCCACGGTGGTCCAGGTCATCGCCTGCTTTTACTACTACCTCGGTGCCCGGATGCCAAAAATCCCGCTCGATCATGGCGAGTGATACGTTTTGCTCAAATCGAGGCGACCAGGTGGCAGAGGTGACGTACCCGACCTGGCGGTTGCCGATGGTCACCGGCCATGGAAACTGCGGTGCCTGGCAGGGTTCTCCACCGAAAATGAGGCCGCGAATTTCACGCGCGTGCCCCAGTTTCGCGATCCGCTCAAGTGCGGGCTTGCCGATATAGTCGAGATCGTCACCCAGCTGACAGTATTTTTCGAGCCCACATTCGAGCGGATTGTTGTCGCGCGTCATCTCGTTTCCGTATGACAACAGACCACCCTCGATTCGCTCGATCAGGTTGGGGTATCCCGGAGAAATATCCAGATCCGAACCGGCATCCCAGAGCGCATCCCAGACGTAGGTGCCGAGTGAAAATTCATCGACGTAGATTTCGAACCCACCCTGCCTGCTGAAACCGGAACGTGCCACGACCAGATCATGCCCCTGGAAATCACATTTTTCGAACTTGAAGAAGCCGATATTGCGCACCTTGTCACCAAACACTCGCGCTAGCAGGTCATCAGACATCGGTCCCTGCACCGCAAGCGGCCAGACATCAGGTTCATCGACCTGCACATCGAGTCCCCTGCCCAGCGCGAGCGCCTTGGCCCACAACAGCATGTCGGCGTCGGCGATCGAAAACCAGAAATGATCATGCGCGAGCTTCAGTATGATCGGGTCATTTAACATACCGCCCGTTTCGTCGATCATCGGTGCGTAAAGGCATTGCCCGATGCACGCATTGCGTAAATCGCGTGGCGTCAACAACTGGGCCAACCACCCGGCGTCGGGTCCCTGTAGCTGTACCTGGCGCTGGCAACCCACGTCCCAGAGTTGCACATGGGACTTCAGGTGCCAGTAGTCCTCTGCGAGCGTGCGCCTGAATCCCTTGGGCAAAATCGTATGGTTAACCACCGAGTAGCCGGAGACGCCGAGGGCTTCGACTCGCGGCGTGTAGGGCGTGGCACGTTGGCGCCGCGAAACCTGCAGTTTTGTCACACTCATATCGTTAGCTGGACCACCAGGTGGAATACGAATGTGGCGACAGCATCACCGGCATATGATAACGCTTATGCGAGTCAGTCATCGCGAAACGGATCACTATGTTTTCTACCATCGAATCGTCATCGATCGACTGCATGCTGAAATAGGCTGCGCTGTGTATTACCAGTTCGAACTTGGCGTCTCGGTTGGCCTTTTCGATTTCCACCGACTCCGAGATGCGGCCCTCGTCATCGGCTTTGACATCGAAAACGAGCTGCCAGTCGGATTCCTTGTTGAGTCGGAACAATTGGCAGCGGATGCCGGTCGCATGATCGCCGCTGACCGAATCGAGAATATGTGATGATACTGTAGCCATAATTATTTACTCGATCGACGCCTTGTCGCGCTTGCTCGTGGTGGCGAGCACGATAGGGCTGATATGACCCACTGTTTTGACGTTCACGCAGGCAGTCTTGCCACTGGCAATCGCACGTTTTACCGCGGGAATGATATCGGCGCGTTTTTCGACCAGTTCACCGTGACCGCCAAGCCCTTCAAACATCGAATGAAAAGGAATATCGCGAAAATCCGTCGCAAAATGCTGCTGATTCGAAAACAGTCTTTCCTGTTGCTGCGAGATGCAGTCGAGCCCGCCGTTGTTATCGATGACAACGACAATCGGCAGCTTCTCCTGGAACGCGGCCTCGATGCTGGATCCACCGGATAAGAATGCGCCGTCGCCACTGATTACAACGACGCTCTTGTCTGGATTATTCAGTTTAGCGACGCTCGCAAAAGGCACCCCTACCCCGAGCATACTGAAAGTGCCAGGATGCAGGATGTTTCCAAGCTTCAGACCTCGCTGACCCGCGATATTGACCGAGATTTCGGACCAGAAATGCGTATTGCCTCCATCGATAACCAGCCAGTCACCATCATTCATCGCCGCCTGCACGTCGATAGCGAGCTGCAGCGGGTGAATCCGGTCGTCATCGAGTTGCGGAATATCCGCGATCATGTCTTCGACCCACCGCGCACGCCAGACACGGTTGGTTTCGATCCAGTCCGACGCCAGTGGTTCGAGTGCGCCGAGTGCGCTGAAAAATGCACCCGGATCGCTCAGCAACACCTGGTCGGCAGCGCGATTCATTTCGATTTCCTCGTGCGATCCGTTGACGCAGATGAGGTGAGTGCTCGCGGGGAATAGCGGCGGATTGCCGAAGTTCATTTGATTGTCGAGCCGCGTGCCGACCATGATGACGACATCGGATTCCTCGATCGCCTGCTTCGAGGGATGATACTGGTGCACGTCGGCAAGCCCCATGTAGACATCGCTCGCTTTCGATAACAGTTTTTGATGGTAAGGCACGTTGAATACCGGGATATTGAGCTTGCGGGCACAATCTTCGAGTTTAGTTTCCGCACGCGACCACCATACCCCGTGCCCACCGATGATGATCGGTTTTTGCGCCTGCCGGATCTTTGCCAATGCCTTTTCAAGAACGTCTGGGCTGGGCCAGGCACGTGCCGGGGATTTTGCGGTTCGATCGAAAGGACGCTCATCACGCATCGCGTCTTCCTCAAACGAACTGAACATAATGTCGACCGGCATGCTCAGGTGTACCGCACCCGGGTATCCGCTCAGGGCGATCTTCCAGGCGCGATCGACAAACTCGGAAATGCGTTCGCCATCGGTAATCGAAACACTGTACTTGGTTAAGGGTGCCGCGATCGACACATCGTCGATCTCCTTGAAACCACCGCTACCCTGGCGCTTCAGCGTGCTCGATCCGGTAACGAATATCACCGGTGAGCGCTCGCCCCAGGCTTCCATCATCGCCGGCACCGCGGTCGCAAAACCTTCCGGTCCGACAAGGCACACCGCTGGGTTACGGGTGATACGCGTATGTCCATCGGCGAGATGACCGGCGACCTGTTCGTGTGGCGCATTAATCACGGGAATGCCACATTCCATGAAGCCTTCCAGCGCCGGGTTACAAAACCCACCACTCAGCGTGAACACCTGGGTGACACCCTTCTCCTGCAATGCTCTTGCGAGTAACTGACCTCCGCGAATCTTCATTTAGGCTCTACCCCACCGCCTTCCAATGGGCGATCAAACATATAACTCGAATCGATATTATTGATATCCCTACAACCGAGCTGCGCCAGGCTGACATCGATCTGGCTCCTGAACAGTTCAATCACCTGCTGCAGGCCAGAGTAACCATCCGCAGCCATCGCGTACAGGAACGGACGCCCGATCAATACGAAATCGGCACCCAATGCGAGCGCCTTTATCACCCCCTCGCCATTGCGCACGCCGCTGTCAAACAGTAACGGGAAATCAGGTCCGACTGCCGCCCTGATCTGCGGCAACATCTGGATCGCCGCGGGCACACTGTCGAGTTGGCGGCCACCGTGATTGGACACGCACACCGCATCGGCCCCGGCATCGCGGATGCGTACTGAGTCCTCGCAGTCGAGTACGCCCTTGACGATCAAATTACCCGGCCAGCGCTCGCGCAGGCGCGCGAGGAAATCCCAGTCAACCAGGCCCCGCGCCTCGTTGCGCTTGAATTGCTTGCCACCGGGGACATTGACGTTGGCGAGCTTCGGCAGACCTGTTTTCAAGGTCGAAAGCGACCATTGCGGATGCAATGCAAAATCTAAAAACTGCTTAGGGCCAATTCGAAACGGCGACTGGAATCCATTGCGCTCTTCACGCGGCCGCGACCCGATTGAGGGAACATCGACGGTTAGAATCAGGTTGGTGTAACCCACGGTCTCGGCGCGCTCAACCAGGTGATATGCGACTTCTTCCGACTGACCGACGTAGAGCTGGAACCAGGCATGCTCACCAGCACGCTCGGCAGTCGTCTCAATACTGCTCGAAGCCATGGTCGATAACCCCAGCGGAATACCATATTGCTGGGCCGCCCGGGCCAACATCACATCTGCGCCGGGCCAGGTCAGGTCGCACATCCCCATCGGCGCGATGCCAAACGGCAGGTTCCAGGTTTGATCGAACAGGGCTTTCTGATGATTACAGTTTTCAACATTGACCAGGACCCGGGGCATCATGCGCAGGGCTTCGATCATTTCGATGTTAAGCGCACAGGCCCTTTCTTCACCGGCGCTGCCATCGATAAAGTCGAAGATAATCCGCGGCAAGCGGCGTTTGGCTAACCTGCGCGCATCCGAGGCGCTGAAGATCTTATTGCCCATAGATACTTGAGTTTACGGAACCTGGTTTATCTTTAAGAATCAACGCGCAAGTCTATCTTGTTGAACCCGAATAGAACAAATACATTTATATCCAATGTAAGGAAGTGAATTCAAGACCCATGGTTTT
>CAXMSP010000183.1:0-24357 GCA_964196225.1 uncultured Gammaproteobacteria bacterium
TGCACCATTGCCGAGTACGGCTGCGTGCCGGTAAACAGCCCGGATCTGTTCCGGCGTTTGCCATCCCTGCTTTTCTCCAGCGAAAGCCCTCTTAGCCTGGACCTTGCTTACGCGTTGTCGCATCCCGCGTGGATGATCGAGTTCCTGTTGAATTGCCGCGAGAAAAAGGTGGCCCGAATTATCCGTTTGCTCGGCAAGTTACTGGCCAAGGTCTACGACGGCCTCGATCCGCTACTCGACATGGCGGATGCACGTGATCTTTTGACACAACAGGGTTTCATGCATGTTTATGTCAACCAGCAGGAATTTGACGCTGCCAAACGAGCGAACCAGGCACGGCGTGAGCAGGGTTCGAATTTCATTGAGCTCGGCCAGGGTGATATCCGCGACCTCGAACCCAATCTGAAAATCCCGTTCGAGCGCGGACTGCTGTTCGACAGCATCAGCCACGTGTTGAATCCGTTTATGCTCTGCCAGCGCTACGTGGAGTGTTTCAAGCGCAACCAGGGACAGCTGCTGCGTCATCGCGCGCTCGAAGTTAACCATGGTGCGGACTCGGTACAGATCAGACTCGATAATGGAGAAACCGTCGACGCGGAACGCGTCGTGGTTGCCGCCGGTGCATTTTCGAAATCCATCGCTGGCATTCCAACGCAATTGCTGAAACTCGATACCGAGCGCGGCTACCACGTGCAGTTCAACAATATGCAGCATTTGCTGAAACGCCCGGTCAGCTGGCATCACGCCGGTTTCTACGCAACGCCAATGAACCAGGGCATGCGCTTCGCCGGCACTGTCGAAATTGCAGGTATCCACAAGGGAAAAAACCCGCGGATTATCAACTACCTGAATCGCAAGGCGCACGAAATGCTCGAGCTGCCGGAACAACCCGACCAGGAATGGCTCGGCTTTCGTCCCACCTGCCCCGATGCGTTGCCGGTCATCGGTTACAGCACGACGTCGGAGTACATCCTGTACGCCTTCGGCCATCATCATCTCGGATTGACACTATCCGGCATTACCGGGAAGCTGATTGCTGAACTGGCCAACGGCGAAGAACCCAGTCACAATATAACGCCGTTCAGCCCGAGAAGATTTTTATGACAATGCGATTTGAAGGTAAGAGGGTCGTCATAACCGGCGGTACCGGGGGCATCGGCCATGCGCTGGTGGAGCTATTTGCTGGCGAAGGAGGTCAGGTGCTGTTCTCCGATCGCAGTGAAGAAGATTGCAGCGATCTCAGCAATGCAATGCGCCGAAAAGGCCTGGAGACAAGTTTCCTGGCGGGCGATTTGCGCAAGAAGACCTATTGCGAGTCGCTGATAAGTCACGCGGTGGGACACCTGGGTGGCATCGACATCCTGATCAACAATGCCGGCATCATCCCGCGCGGTAACATCCTCGAGACCAACGATGATATGTGGTTTAGTGCGCTGGACGTCAACCTGACCGCGGTATTCTTCCTGTGCCGTGCTGCAATTCCGCATATGCAGCAGGCCGGTGGTGGCGCGATCGTAAACACCTCGTCGACCTGGGGCATTTACCCGGGCCCCGATCATGTCGCTTACTGCACCAGCAAGGCTGCGGTGGCCGCGCTAACCAAAAACCTGGGACGCGACCATGCCGCCGACGGCATCCGCGTCAACGCGGTCTGCCCCAACGAGGTCAATACGCCGATGCTGCGCAGCGGTTTTATCCGTCGCGGGATCGACCCGGCTAAAGCGGTCGAAGAACTTGGCAAGACCGTGCCGCTCGGCCATATCGCGGAACCCGAGGAAATTGCCGACGTGATCGCGTTTCTGGCATCAAGTGAAGCGCGCTATGTCTGTGGTGCCACTGTCGAAGTCACTGGCGCCAAACCAGTCTACGGTTAAGCGATGACCAATCTCGAAGGCAAGGTCATTGTCATTACCGGCGGTGGCCAGGGTATCGGCCTCGGCATCAGCCAGGCGATGCTTGCTGCCGGGGCCGCGCTGCTGGTGGCACAACGCTCCCCGCTGCCATCAAACCTGGCAAACCAGGACTGGGTGCACTGGGTCGAAACAGATCTTTCGAAACCCGACAGTTATGCGGCAGTTGCCAGCGCCGCAGAACAAACTTTCGGCAAGGCCGATGTATTAATCAATAATGCCGGGTTCATGTTCGAAAAACCGCTCGATGATTTGCAGCTCGAAGAATGGAACCGGATGATCGCGGTCAACCTGACCGCACCCGTATTTTTAAGCAAGCATTTATTGCCGCTGCTGCGCGCCGACAACGGCGGCAGCATTATCAACATCGGCTCGATCGAAGGTCTCGCCGCCAATCCCGAACACGCTGCTTACTGTGCCTCCAAGGGTGGTATACACGCGCTGACCCGGGCCATGGCAATCGACCTCGGCAAAGATAATATCCGCGTCAATGCAATTGCCCCTGGCTGGATACGCACGGATCTGAGCGACGATTACATCAACGCACAGCAGGACCCGGAAACCGCCTGGGAGGATTTGTATAAAATGCACCCGGCCGGGCGCATTGGCGAGCCTGAAGATGTCGGCAAGCTTGCCGTATATCTCGCGAGTGACGATTCTACCTTTGTCACCGGGCAGGTTATTGTTATCGACGGTGGCAGGACCAGCAAACTACCGCTGCCCTTTTAACCAGGATCTCTAATACAAGGTTTAACAACTGATGACCGCAGTAGATAAATTATTAAAGGGTTACCGAGACTATCGCGACGGATCCTACGAACAAAGCCGCCCATTGATCGAGGGCCTAGTCGCCCGCGGGCAGCATCCGCAAGTGGCAGTGATTGCCTGTTCCGATTCGCGCGTCGATCCGGCCATCCTGTTTCAGGCGGATCCGGGAGATTTATTTGTGGTTCGAAATGTCGCCAACCTGGTGCCTCCGATGGAGCTGGAGGGCACCTATCACGGCACCAGTGCGGCGCTGGAATTCGCGATACTGGGACTGGATGTGGAACACCTGGTAGTGCTTGGCCACGCACACTGCGGTGGTATCAAGTTGATGATGGACCCCAAGCCCTACGACAGTGCCTTTAAGTTCGTCCCCTCCTGGGTATCGATGCTCGGCGCCGCACACCGCCGGGTGCTCGCAACCATGTCAACGGCAGGGGAAGAAGCCCGCAACCGGGCTTGTGAGCAAAACGCGGTGCTGGTGTCGCTTGAGAACCTGACCACGTTTCCGTGGGTGCGCGAACGCGTCGAGTCGGGCGCGCTGCAGCTGCATGGCTGGTACATCGACATCGCCGGCCCCGAACTCAGCGCCTATGACTGGGAAGCGGGAAAGTTCACGCCAATTGCATGACCGGGCCGAGCGATATAGCAATACGAACGGCAAATTAGTCGAAGCAGCAGCTCAGTCGGCACTAAACACCGACCACTAACCAGCCTTGACAGGGTACTGGTGTTTACGTAGATTCCATCAGGCTAATAAGAAAGGGACTTTAGATTCGACTCACGATAACCGAATACTAAAGTCAATCACTCGACACGCTGGAGGGCAACCCAATGATCAAGACAATAACTCACAGGGCGCTATGCGCTTTTCTTCTCGCCACATTTACGTTAGCCACTACACAGGCATACGCCGCCAATGACCGCTTCATGAAGGTTATGGAACGCGGCAAGCTCGTGGTCGGCGTCAAGGCCGACTACAAACCGTGGGGATTTCGCGATTCCAGCGGCAAACTGGTGGGCATGGAAATAGATATGGCCCAGGATGTAGCCGATGCGCTCGGCGTCGAACTGGAACTGGTTCCAGTTCAATCATCTAACCGCATGCAGTTCCTGGAACAGGGCAAGATCGACCTAATGATCGCGACCATGTCAGATCGTTCCGATCGCCGCAAGCTTGTCGGTATCCCGGAGCCAAACTACTACACCTCGGGCACCAACTTGCTGGCCAAGAAGGGCATGATCAAGAGCTGGGCCGACCTAAAGGGCAAGCCCGTGTGCGGCAAACAGGGCGCTTTTTATAACAAGATTGTCTCCAAGCGCTACGGCGCCAAGGTCGTCGCCTTCGTCAACAACGCCGAATCCAAGCAGGCGCTGCGCGATGGCAAGTGTGTCGGCTGGGTTTACGACGATTCGTCGATCGGCTCCGACCTGGCCTCCGGTCAGTGGGACGGCTATGAAATGCCGCTCAACTCCGAGGACGACAACCCCTGGGGCCTGGCGGTTCCAGTGGATGAGATGAATGGCGTCTGGGGTAACTTCATGTCGGGCATGCAGTACCGCTGGCATGTTTCGGGTCGCCTCATCGAGCTCGAGAAGAAGTGGGGCATCCAACCCACCGCGTTCCTGAAAATGCAGTCAGAAAAACTGATGCCGGCTCGCAAGCATCTGAAATAAGTTATCAGAAAAGGCGCGAACCCTGCGGGGTTCGCACCTTTCCTTTCAAGTCTATGGATACTGGTTTTCAGTATGCTCAACTTACGATGAGATGATCCCATGGAATTTTTTGCCGACTATTTTCGAGAACTTTACGAGGCCACTGGCTGGAACTTCGTAATTTTCTACGAGCAATACGAATACGACCGCTTCCTGGAAGGCATGTGGGTGTCGATCAAACTGATCTTTGCGAGCCTGTTTTTCAGCCTCGTGGTCGGCTTCGTCGGCGCCTGGGCGCAGGGGGCAAAATCCAGAATTGTACGCTATGGAATATCGGGATATATCCAGTTATTCCGCAATACACCGCCTTTCGTACAGATCCTGTTTTTCTACTTCGTGCTGGGTAACCTGACCCCGTCATATGATGCCGGCGGCTACCAGGTGGCCTATATCGAGAGTTTCGGTTGGGCCGTTATTTCGCTTGGCTTTTTCGCCGGCGCTTTCAATGTCGAAATCTTCCGTTCGGGCATCGAGGCGGTGCCGGAATCGACGGTCGAGGCCGCCGAAGCACTCGGTTACACGCGGCTCAAGTCATACATCTATATCATCTTCCCACTCGCGTTCCGGGTTTGCCTGCCGGCGCTCAATAACAACCTGGTCAACCTCCTCAAGACGACGACACTGGCCTACGGCATTGCTGTGCCGGAAATGATGTACACGGCCAACCAGATCTGGTCCGACAATGTCAACGTGTCGGAGATGATGATCGTCTTGTTCGTCTTCTATGTTGGCCTGGTCGCGATACTGGTTTACGGCATGCACAAGTGGGAAAAGAAAATGAGAATCCCGGGCTACGGCTAATCGACAAGGAAATAGACATGACCATCAATTCCGCGTCCCACGCCAATAACAAAGCGCAAACCGACCTGCCGGTACTGCTACCCATTGCCCGGCAGTCACAACTGTCGGCAATGATCGAGCGCCATGAAGGCACTTATCGCCTCAACATGCAGCCGCGGCATATCGCCTGGGCTTTAGTGCTCTTTGCCCTCGCCTGCAGCGCCGCCCAGGCCGCCGCCCAGCCAGAGTTGCTCGGGCCCATGCAGGCGCTGTTTAAATGGATGGGATTTATCCTGTGGGGACCCGAGGGCGAGCTGACCGGATTCGCGCTCAACCTGGTCATCAGCTTTTTCGCGATGATGCTCGGCACCGTCGCTGGAGCTGCTTTAGGCCTGATGCAGGTATCCTTACTGCTACCGGTACGCCAGGGATCGTGGGTGGTGACCCAGTTTTTCCGCAATTCACCGTGGCTGGTGTTGCTGTTCACGATCATGTTGCTGGTCCCGTTCGAGATCGATCTCGGCTTCGTGGTGATCCCGGTGCCCGACTGGATTAAGGCGGTGATCGGATTTTCACTGCCGGTCATGGCCAATATTTCAGAAGTCGTACGCGGTGCCGTCATCTCGTTGCCCTCGGGCCAATGGGAATCGGCCGAGAGTCTCGCTTTCACGCGGCGTCAAACCATGTGGATGATTATCCTGCCGCAGTGTTTCAAACGCATGATCCCACCCTGGATCAACTGGTACTGCATTCTCGCCATGGCGACGCCCCTGTGCTCAATCATGGGTGTCGAGGAATCGGTCACGTTTACCGCCCAGGCCCTGAATGCCGAGGGCGACCGGCCGGAACTGATACCGGTGTTCTACTCGTTCCTGCTGGTCATCCATTTTATTTACACCTATCCGATCGCGCGCTGGTCCATCCAGCTCGAGAAGAAATTCACGGTCAAAACCTGAGGAGTCCACCCATGTCAGAAATCGGTAGTAATGCCAGCACCGGCTGGACCCCCGACCAACCCATGGTCTCCATCAAGGATGTGTATAAGTCCTTCGGCGAACTGGAAGTTCTGAAAGGCGTCTCCATGGATATCATGAAGGGCGAATGTGTTTGCATCATCGGGCCGTCCGGTTCCGGCAAGTCGACCCTGATTCGTTGCGTGAATGCTTTGAACGACATTCAGTCCGGATCGATTACCGTCGAAGGCCAGGAAGTTAACGTGCCCAGCCTTAACAAGCTCGAACTGCGTAAAAAGGTCGGCATGGTGTTTCAGCAATACAACCTGTTCCCGCACAAGACCGCGCTACAGAACATCATGATGGCGCCGGTACACGTGTTGAATCAGAACGAGGGGGAAGTCGAGGAACGTGCCCGCCAACTGGTCAAAAAGGTGCGTCTCGAAGGCAAAGAAAATAGCTACCCGGGCGAACTTTCCGGCGGTCAGCAGCAGCGCGTCGCCATAGCTCGGTCGCTCGCCATGAACCCCGACGTGATGCTGTTCGACGAAGTGACCGCAGCACTTGACCCGGAAACGGTCAAGGAAGTACTGGTCACCATCCAGGACCTGGCCGAGGAAGGCATGACCTGCATCCTCGTCACGCACGAGATGGGATTTGCGCGCGAGGTCGCCAACCACATCTATTTCACCGATCGCGGCATCATCGTTGAGCACGGGACACCGGCGACCTTCTTCGACGATGCCAAGGACCCCAGAACCAAGGAATTCCTAAGCCAGATTCTCTAATTAGGTTTTAAGAAACAATTCAATGAGCTCTGCTAGTAAATTACCGGCGCACGCGTCGGTAATAGTAATCGGTGGTGGTGTGATGGGTTGCTCGACGCTGTACCATCTCGCCAAAGCCGGCGTCAGCGACGCCATTTTACTCGAACGCAACGAACTAACCTCCGGCACCACCTGGCATTCCGCGGCGCAGGTGCGCGCGCTACGCTCGAGCAAAAACCTGACCGATCTGATTCGATACTCGATTTCGCTCTATAGCTCGCTAGAGCAGGAGACTGGACAGGCCACCGGCTGGATCAACAAGGGCTCGCTGTCGATAGCAACCAACGAGGATCGCCTTACTTTCATCAAGCGCCAGGAGGCGTTGGCGAAGCTCTACGGCGTTTCGGCGGAATCGATTTCGGTTGCCGAGGCCAGCGAACGATGGCCGATGATGAATACAGAGGACGTGATCGGTGCGGTCTGGTCCCCGGACGATGGCCGAGTCGGCCCATCGGACCTTTGCGCCGCGCTGGTCAAGGGCGCAAAAGCCAACGGCGCAAAAATCTTCGAGCACACTGGCGTTACCGGCATCAAGACCCGGGACGACAGGATAGTCGGTGTCGAAACCAGCGCCGGCGAAGTTGCCTGTGACGCGGTCGCGATTTGCACCGGCCTGTGGAGTCGCGAGAACGCGGTCATGGCGGGTGTCGATGTGCCGGTCTGGCCCTGCGAACACTTTTACCTGCTGACCAATCCTATCGACGGCATATCGGGCAACCTGCCCACGCTGTCCGATCATGACAGTCATTTGTATATACGCGACGACTCCGGCGGCCTGCTGGTCGGCTGTTTTGAACCACTGGGTAAATCGATTGATCCAGAGCAGATCGGCAAAGACTTTGCGTTTCAGTTGTTGCCCGAAGACTGGGACCACTTCGAGCCAATGCTTGAAAACGCACTGCATCGCCTGCCCTGCCTGGCCGACGCCGATATTCGCATGCTGCTTAACGGGCCGGAAAGTTTCACCCCGGACGGTTCTTTTATGCTCGGAGAAAGCGCGGAGACGCGCGGCCTGTTCCTCGGTTGCGGCATGAACTCGGTCGGTGTTGCGACCGGCGGCGGAGCCGGAATGGCCCTTGCCCACTGCATAGTTCATGGCCACACCCCGACCGACCTGCACGAAGCGGATCCGAAGCGCTATCCCTCCTGTTTCAGTTCGGTCGCAGCTCTTACCGCACGCGTACCGGAGATTCTCGGCACCCACTACGCGATTCATTATCCAGGCCTACAATTGCAAAGCGCGCGTGATTTGAAACTGACACCGCTACATTCGAACTGGCAGGCACAGAAGGCGCATTTTGGGCAGTTTTATGGCTGGGAACGACCGCTCTATTTCGACAAGCAACAGGCACCCAGGCTGTCATTCGATAAACCCGACTGGTTTGACCAGGTCGCCCAAGAGGTTGGTTACGCCCACAACGATGCCGCCATTTTCGATCAATCCAGCTTCGGCAAAATTGGTGTCAGTGGACCCGATGCCGAAAGATTTTTGAACCGGGTATGCACCAACAACATGGCCCGTTCCCCGGCGCGAGCAATTTACACCGCGATGCTGAACGAACGCGGTGGTTACGAGAGCGATCTAACCGCGCTCAGAATAAGTAACGACGAGTATCGCCTCTACGTCGGCACCAGCGCGATCAAGCGCGATCTCGCCTGGTTGCATCGACATCTCAAACCTGACGAAACAGTTAAACTCAACGATCAAACTGATGACTTTGCGGTGCTCGGGTTGATGGGCCCGAAAGCGGCCGAAATTGCCGCCCAACTCGACGCCCCCGAACTCAATCAGCTTGAATATTTCAAATCTTGCAACACGACAATTGCCGGTGTTGACGTCGAAGCCGTGCGACTTTCCTATGTTGGCGAGGCAGGTTGGGAGATTAGTTGCCCGGTACATCAGGGGCAGCAACTTTTTGATGCCATGGTGGATGCGGGCGCAAAAACCGCAGGACTGTTTGCACAAACCTCGATGCGCATCGAAAAGCGATTCCTGGCCTTTGGTCACGACCTGGATACCGATATCAATCCGTTTCAGGCAGGACTCGGATTCACCCTCGACTGGGAAAGCGACTTTATCGGCAAGGCCGTGCTGCTAGAACACCGCGATCAGTCCCCCGCAAGTAAACTGGTAAGCATCGTATTAGACTCGGTTGACGCGCAACCACTCGGCAACGAACCGGTTTACCATGATGGCAGGATCATCGGCAAAACTACCTCGGCTGCATTCGGTTACCGGGTTGGTAGACCGGTTGCAATTGCCCTGGTTAATTCTCAGGATGAGAAAAATTTGGACGGACTCGATGTTGACGTCGATATTGCAGGCAGTCAAAATGCCGGAACTATTATACTAAATCCCGCCTACGACCCCGAAGGGTCGAACATGCGCCAATCAACCAGGTAACAAATGAGTAACATTTTTCCCCGCAATTGTAAGGTGAGCATACCGCTCGCGGTACAGGGCGACGGTGTTTATATCATCGACCGCACCGGTAAACGTTACCTCGACGCTTCGGGGGGTGCCGCGGTCTCCTGCCTCGGGCATAGCGACGCCGAAGTTATCAAAGCGATCAAGAAACAAGTCAAGCGCCTTGAATTTGCCCATACCGGATTCTTCAGCAGCATACCGGCCGAGGCGCTTGCCGAGTTACTGATCAAGGAAGCACCCGGTTCGCTCGACCGGGTTTACCTGGTTTCAGGGGGTTCCGAAGCGGTCGAAGCAGCGATCAAGCTCGCACGCCAGTATTACATCGAGATCGGGCAGCCCGAACGTCATCGAGTCATTGCCCGCAGACAGTCGTATCACGGCAACACCCTGGGTGCACTCGCGGCCGGCGGTAACCTGTGGCGTCGCGAACCATTTGCACCGTTGATGATTGAAACCACGCATATCGCGCCCTGCTACAGCTATCGTGACCAGCAAAAAGAAGAGACAGAATTCAACTACGGCCAGCGAGTTGCCAATGAACTCGAAGCCGAAATCCTGCGCCTCGGCGCAGAACAGGTCATGGCGTTTATCGCCGAACCGGTGGTCGGCGCGACACTCGGCGCAGTACCCGCAGTGGTGGGCTATTACCAGCGCATTCGCGAAATCTGCGATCAATACGGGGTGTTATTGATTCTCGACGAGGTTATGTGCGGCATGGGTCGAACCGGCAGTCTCTACGCCTGCGACCAGGATGGCATCGCGCCGGATATCATGACCATCGCGAAAGGACTGGGTGCGGGTTACCAGCCGATCGGGGCCATGCTTTGTACCGATACTATTTACAATGCAATCGCGCAGGGCTCGGGCTTCTTCCAGCACGGGCATACTTACCTCGGGCACCCGGTCGCCTGTGCGGCTGCACATGCGGTCGTGAAAAAAGTGATGGAACAGCGTTTGCTCGACCGGGTGCTGGCCCAGGGTGTAAGCCTGCGCAAAGCGCTGCTGGACAAGTTCGGGGAGCATCCGAATATCGGCGACATCCGCGGCCGGGGGCTGTTCCTGGGGCTCGAGTTTGTGCGTGAACGGGACAGCAAGTCGCCTTTTCCCCCTCAGCTCGGCTTCCACAAGAAATTCAAGCAGGCGGCATTTGACGCCGGCCTCATCTGCTACCCGATGGGCGGCACCATCGACGGGCAACAAGGTGATCACGTGCTGCTGGCACCACCCTTCATCATCGATAGCGGGCATATTGAAGAAATCGTCACCAAGCTCGACCAGGCACTAAAGTCCACACTGCGTTCGCTATGACGCGCGACGTCATTATCATGGTGGCGCCGAACGGCGCGCGTAAAACCAAACTCGATCACGCTGCCCTCCCTGTTTCGATTGCAGATACCGCGAGCGAGGCAGCTCAATGCTATGCCGCCGGCGCCAGCGTGCTGCACGCACACGTGCGCGGCGAAAATGACGAGCACGTGCTCGATGCCGGGCTTTACCGTGAATTGATCGCCGAAATGACGCGGCGGGTTCCGGGAATGCTGATCCAGGTCACTTCCGAAGCGGTCGGAATCTACACGCCCGAGCAACAGGTTGCCTGCATCCAGGCGGTGGTACCGCAAATGGCGAGCATGTGCCTGCGCGAGATCAGTTCAAACTTCGAGCGCCCAGAGTACGCGCAGCAATTTTTCGAGTGGTGCGATGAACACCAGGTTCATATCCAGCATATCGTTTTCTCGGCCGAGGAATTTCGGCACTTTCTCGACTACCGCGAACGCGGCATCATCCCCGCTGGCCAGCGCTGTGTTCTGTTCGTGCTCGGGCGTTATAACGTTAATTTCCAGTCCGAACCTGCCGATCTCGAACCATTCCTGCAACATGAACTCGACGGGCTCGACTGGTTTACCTGTGCTTTTGGCAGCCAGGAGCAGCAATGCGTGATGGCCGCGATCAATGCCGGCGGCAACGCCCGTGTCGGCTTTGAAAACAATCTTTACCTGCCCAATGGCGAGATTGCAGCGAGTACCGCAACCCTGGTCTCGAGCCTGGTCGATACCATGCAGGAAGCCGATTGTCGACCTGCAGACAGCACCAGCGCGCGTCACTTACTCGGCGTCCGCAGCGTATAAACCAGCAGCGCGGTCGCGACCACGCAGAAGGTGGCCATCATCATCGAGATTGCCAGAAATGACATATGCCACTCGAGCAGCGTTCCCACCAGGGCCGGGCCAAGTGCCGATGAAAATACCATGATCGCGTTGGTCATCGATTTGATGGCACCGAGATGCCTGGCGCCATAAAGCTCCGCCCAGAGCGCGCTCAGGCCGGTGAAATAAAGCCCGGAGCTGATACCCATCAACAACATGTAGGGCCATACGATGAATGGGTGATCGGATACATTCAGCACCATCAACGCCAGCGCTAACGGCAACAGGAATAGCGGCACTATGCGCCGCGCACTGAAACGATCGATCAGAATACCTGAGTAAATCGTGGTCGCGACCGAAACCACTGAGTAAAGCCAGTAGTTTCCAGTCAGCCACAGGCTGCTCCAGTGCTTGGCATTGGCAATTTCGGCCGGAAAAAAGAACAGTGCCGTGCCAATCATCGACGGCGCAATCATCGCCGGCAACATGAAATAGAATCGCACCTCGGCGAGCATCTGCCGGCGCGTATAGTCACTCTGACGATCTTTCTGTTGTGCCCGTTTTTCGAGCGCATCGTTGTGCTCGGCATGGCGTTGGCTATGCCCTTTCAGTAACCAAAGTGCCAGCAGAATCGCTGCCAATACTACCGCCGAGACGATATAGAAGGTGTGACGCCAGCCCCATAGCTGCGAGGCGTAGAGGCCGAGCACCGGCAACATGGCTTCACCGAACGCAAAACCGATCGCGGCGAGCGCGATTGCCTTGCCGCGATCAGCACTGTGGTAGCGTGCCATCGACGTTATTCCGGCGTGACTACTCAGCCCCTGGCCAAACTGCCGCAGCATGAATATCGCCAACACCAGCATAAACGGTGAGGTAACCGAACCCATCAGCAGGCAGGCACAGCTCAAACCGAGCAGCGCCAACGCGGTGAACAAGCGCAGATCGAGTCGATCGATCAGCGCGCCGGTCCAGTTGATGACGAGCGCAGACGCGAGGGTGCCGATCATGTAAGTGCGACCCCAGCTACCGGCGTCGAGACCGAAATCCGCCTGGATTCCAGCGCCGAACACCCCGATAAAATAGGTTTGGCCCGCGCTCGACATGAACGCGAGGAAAAATCCGAATCCGAGGAAACGCGAATTCGACAGGGCAAAGCGCCAGTAGTCAACGAGCATTGATTATTATTAACGGTGCAAGCCTATAGCCGCGCCACGTTATCAGGAAACCGGGTAAAAACCTATGTCGGCATCGGAATGAAATGGAGCGAGCAAAACGACCCAATTCGGTGCGAAAGCAGCCAAAAAATTATAAATGTTGCACTGCAGCATAATTCCTTATAGGATAATCAAATGTTGAGGATTAGCACTTCATACCATGCAACGGGCACCCTGCCCGATGGGCGGATCGTGTACCTGCGCGCGATCAGACCGGACGATCGGGAAAAACTGCGTGAAGGATTTTCAAAGCTCAGCAAGGCATCGGTGCGCGATCGTTTTTTCAGTGCCAAACGTGACCTGACCCCGGCAGAACTAAGCTATTTTACCGAGGTGGATTTCCTGCATCACGTCGCGCTGGTGGCCGAACTGCAAGACGGTTCAGAGCGAACCCCTGTCGGTGTCGGCCGTTTTGTACAGAATCAGGATCAGCCGGATCACTCGGAGATGGCAATCACCGTCATCGATGAACTGCAGGGTCAGGGTATTGGTAAAATACTGCTGTTTCGACTCGTCGACTGCGCGCGCAATCTCGGGGTGCGCCATCTCGATGCCACTGTGCTCGCGCAGAACACGCGTATTACAAGGCTATTGAGAAAAACCGGACTGCCGCTTCATTCAAGTCTCGACGAAGGTATCAGGACCCTGTCGCTTGCTCTCTAATCTCGCCCGCAAGGGCTTGTCAGAGATGATAAAGATAATTGAACTGCAATGAATCCCCCTCGTCACGAGCGACATACTCGAATCGAAGTTCCGTCCTCTCGTCGGTAATGTAACTAAGCCCCGCACCCACCATAAGCCCGCTATCATCGCCGATATCTAA
Organism: uncultured Gammaproteobacteria bacterium; assembly: GCA_964196225.1. Lineage (GTDB taxonomy): Bacteria > Pseudomonadota > Gammaproteobacteria. The sequence goes on from CAXMSP010000183.1 coordinate 13,564, forward strand.
ACCTGCGCGCGCCAACCAGCCTAAATCTCCGCTGATAATGCCATCCACGGTATAGGTTCCCCAGACACCGGTACTGTCATGCTTGAAGCCGTAATCCATCAAACCCAGTTCGATCGCGCTATTCACACCCTCCATCAGATTAATCTCGATCAAATCGTAGGCGACGAAGAACTGAAAACCGATCTCGTCGTCTTCATCATTGTCGTCATCATCGATAGAGTTACTTGAAAGGCCGACCCCGATCGAAAAAAGGTCTTTATTCAAAAACGGCTGGCTTTCATCAGAAATTGCGGGTGTCACAGAACCACCGCAGAGAAAGGCAAAAGATAAAGCAAGCAGGTATCTGCGCATTTTAGCTGTCATTCCAGAATCCTTATTTATAAATTGATTGAATTGCACAGCATCCTAACCATGCTCAGCCCAGCGATCAAGGTGGAATAGCCGGGGAAGTCAATAAAGTGAAATATTTGTGCGCAGAGAACGATTTCAAATCGGGCTTGCCCTGGCCGGGCTAATCGATCACCACCAACCCTCGATGCACGTCGCACAGCCGCTCTCCGCCTTTGTCGGTGACAACAAACGGTTCTGATACCGCGGCACCAAAATCGTCCAGCCAGACGCCCGACTGAAAGTGGAAACACATGCCTTCTTCGAGCACGGTTTTGTCTCCGGGACGGAGGCTGGCGGTGCGCTCACCCCAATCTGGCGGAAAATTCAAGCCGATCGAATATCCAACCCGACTCTCCTTGTGGTAACCATTTTTATTGAGCACATCCTGCCACACGCGTTCAACTTCCTCGCAACTGGCGCCCGGCCGTGAGACTTCGAGTGCGGCGTCGACTCCAGTGACAATGACCTCTGCCAACCGGGATACCTCGGCCGGTGGTTTGCCCAAGTGCACGGTGCGGGTTAATGGCGCATGGTAGTGGCGACGCGCCGCCCCGATTTCCATGACCACCAGTGAATCCGCAGGCAGCGGCTCGTCGCTCCAGGTCAGGTGCGGCGTACTGGTGCCCTCGCCGACCTGGATCAACGGGCACAGGCTGGTGTAATCACCAAACTTGCCGGGCAAACCCAGCACCTGGCTTTCGTAAACCGCGGCGATGATTTGATTTTGCGGAGTACCGGGTTTAATCAACTCGATCGCGCGACTCATGACCCCGGTACAAATTTCGCCCGCTTCACGCATGTAGGCAATTTCATTTTCGGATTTAACCAGCCGTACCCAGTTAACCAGTTCCTGGTTGTCGCTAATATTCGCATCCGGCAGTCCCGCAACCAGGTGGCGGTGGGCACGCGCCGTATAATAATGAGCGTCGAGTTCGACACCGATTGCAGCCTTACCCCAGCCCCGACTATTAATGTACTCGCACAGCTCGTCGAACGGATGCTGCGTCGGATGGTGCACCAGCGGCTCCGAGAACGAAATGATATTCGCCGCGGGAAGATCGGTCGTAATATGCGCCGATTTTGCATCCTGGGCGCGACCAAACCAGATCGGCATTTCTTCGTCGATGTGCACCAGCACACATTGCGGAGTGTAAAACGACCAGCCATCAAAGCCGGTGAGGTAACACATGTTGGCTGGATCCTGGCACAGGAGCAGTTCAAAACCAGCCTCGCGCATGCGTTGCTTTGTGCGTGTTACGCGATCCGCGTATTCCGATTTTTCGAAGGATTTTTGATACGCCATGATCTTTAAACCAGCATCTGTGGGGAAAATTGATCCGTGGACTATACGCTAAACTTAACGGCGTAAAAAATATCGCATTCATTAGTATCGAGAGGGTTTGATTGACACCTCAAACCGGTTGCCGGAATTTAAACCCCCGTTTCAGCGCGGATATCAGAGTGCTTGCGATGCGAATCGCCAACGCTCAATACGATCCGTAAGAAGTCCCCTTCCAGCGTCCGGCATGTAATCCTGCCGGGGCCCCACCCCGGTAATACCATTTATTCCGGTAGCTACGTTGGTGGTTGTGTCTTTTATGCAACCGACCATGCCCATGCCGCGGATGAAACGAGCCCTGGTAAACCACCCCAGCTTGCTCTTCCCGCGGCTCATTTATGTAGACAACCTGTGGTTCTGCGGATCGCAGAGCGGCTTCCTGCCTGGTTTTTTCCAACTTTAATTTTTCTTGTTCAAGGCGTTCTTTATGCAAACGTTGCCATTGATTTTTGATCGAATAATAGTTGTTTTCAACACTGGCTTTTGTCGGTTTGCGGTTACGCAGGTCGATCTTCGTTACCGTTGTTGCAGGCGTTTCAGGGGCTGCATCCGAGTAATGGGTAACGCCCTTCTCGTCGACCCATTTATGCACGACCGCAGCGGACACGGGCAGGAATATGCAACTGCTTAACAGGATAAAGGTTAGGTTGTTGATCAATCGCTGCATAACAATTCGACTGTATATTCTGCTCATGGTTCTGAAATCGTACAATTGGATGCCGAACCGATCAAAGAATTTAAGTATATCAAAAACCAACCAGGGCCCGATTACGACTCAAGGCCTCAATATGTGTGGGCCCGATGCCACAGCAGCCGCCGACTATCTGCACGCCCGCTTCAAGCCACCGGGTTGCCGCTTGCTGAAATTCGCCCGTGCTGCAAACGCTATCGAACTGCATGCGTAAATCGATAAACTGCCCGGAATTCGGGTAAATTGCGATCGGTCCATCCCAACAGTCTTTTAACACGGCTAACGCCGCATCGGTTGTGTCTGCCTCGGAATGCATAATCGAAAAAATAACATTTTTCGAATCGACGGCGTCAATCACCGTCCGCAGTACCTGGGCCAAAGGCACCTCGGGACAGCCCATTCCACGCGCGGTGACGACCTCCGATCCATCCGCGTCGTTACGATCGCAGGTAAACCCCAGTATCACGGGCAAGTCGAATCCTGACACGGCTTCATACATCGCCAGGGTAACTCCCGTATCAAACAGCATCTCCAACGCGAATAAATCGACCCCCGCGTCACGCAAAATCAGGGCCTGATCCCGGTAGTTTTTAACCAGGGCTTCGCCCTTCGGTAACAGTGAACGATCGGAATTCGCGGCAAACGTCGACAACGAACCCGCGGCCCAAAGCGAATTGCGATTAACATCCGACCGTGTGACCGCATCATCAAATAAAACCACGGCTTGCTGATTCAGGTGCTCAAACTGATCCCCGAGGCCAACCGGCTCCAGCACGTGGCGTGCGAGCGCAAAGCTATTGACGATATGCAGTTTTGCCCCGGCTTGAATATAATCCTGGTGGATATCTCGAATCACATCGGCATAGTCACGAACCGCGAACGCGCTCCAGCCGGCGCCCTCAATCGGCACGCCGCGTCGTTCCAGCTCGGTACCGAGAGCACCATCCATCAGCACGAATTCACCCTGGCGGATGCTTTCCATCAAACCTGAAGCATTATTGATTGTCATCGTTCTACCCGGTTTCGAATTCAACCCATAAGGGTTGATGATCAGATCCCGTTGCTGCTTCGTCAACCCTTGATGACCGGGCGAGAGCGGCAAGCCCTGCAGTCAAAAAACAATAGTCGAGCCGGGCGCTTTGTTCGTCTCCGGGTCGTCCGGGATTCGGATGCCAGGTCAACACACTGCTGCCCGGGTTTTTCTGCGCCCAGATATCTGTTAACAACGGTTCGGTATCCCCAGTTTTAGTCGCGGCAATAATTTCGTACTCAGGGCTATCCGGCTGCATATTAAAGTCACCCAGAACCACCGCCCTCTGCGGCATCGGCGGTTGCGGTACACCCACGGACCAATCCCGCTCCGCAGTTGTGGTGATAGCACCCGTCCAGGCACCGCCCTCGGATGGCGCATCGCGCACCCGCGCCACCACGATACTCGCCTGGCGCTGACGCTCCTCACTTGAAACCGAACCGAAGTGAACATTATAGATACGCAGCACCCCGGCAGGTGTATCTACCACGCCCTCGATTACACCCATCTGCATGTTGAATTCAGCCTCGATATCGATGCGGGGCAGTGGATAGTATCGTTTGCTCAAGATCGGCCAACGACTGAGCAGCATTTGCCCGTGCTGGCGACGCCGATTCAGAATGGTGCCATCGGCACGCTTTTCGCTGGCATCGATATCGAAGGAAGCATCAAAAATCCAGTAGTAATCAGGCAGCAACGCAGCGATGTCCTCGGGTTGCAATGGTTCATTGGGCGGCCCGTAATTTCGTTCGACCTCCTGCAAGGCAATAATATCCGCACCACGCACCGAGTCGATCACGCGTTGCAGATCGTACCGATTATCCTTGCCGATGGCATAGTGAATGTTATAAGTGACAATTTTCATCGCAGCATCACATCATCTGGTTTAGGCGTCTTATATTAATCTGATTTAAGAAAGTCTTCAGCCTCTATCGCATCTTCAGGACCTCTCCGGGATCGTGAGCACCGGTTAATCCTTGATTAATGCTCCCGGCTATTTATCGATTATTTCGCCAGCCTTGAATTAAGCCTCAACTTAATAACGTTTTGGGCGTCTAAGCTCACAAGCCTTTAAGTAGAGGTATTCGCGCGTCGTGACTAAAACTGATGTTCGTATCCCCGTCATATCTGACCCGGACGAATTAAATATACCCTGGCAAACCTTGCAAACGATAATTGCCGGCAGGTCCTTAATAGATACCTCTGAATTGCACGTTGACAGCCTTGACGAGGCCTATAAATTCCTGAATGCCTATGGGTTTGATGATAATGAAGAGCTTGAAAAACTGCGTAAGACGGCACTCGAGTACATCGACATAGTCTTGCTTAAGAAAACCAACCTTAGCCTACCGTCGACAGTGTCTCGGCTGTTATTGCCAGAGTTACTGGTAGAGGCCTCTACCAGGCCAAAAACACCAATTTCTGAATGGTCCTGTCTGATTCTTAAGGTATGTCATGCAGTTGCCCATGCACAGTGGACGCAGGATGAAGATGTCTACCATGGCGCGCTATTAAAAATCAAACAGCGACTCAGACCATACCTCATCGAGACCCAGGACGGGATCTGGATTGGGGATGACAATTGTCGTATTCCGATTGTCGAGTACAGTATCAAAGCGGAGAAACAGTTCTTCCGCCTGGTGACCAAGCTTTTACTCAAAGAGGGAAATCTCTGTGCTGGAATATACGATCATATCGGCATGCGGTTCGTAACCAATGACATTTTTTCAGCCATTCTATTAATCAGGTTTCTTAGAAGCCGGCACATCTTCATGTATGCGAATGTACTCCCGCAGGAATCAAAAAACTCGTTGGCCGAATTTCACCAGATCGAAGCATTATTTTCAGAATTTAGCGGCCCTATCCAGGAAACCATAACAAGTCCGAGCAAGAGCACCTGGCCCGGCGTTGAGAACGGCTATTCCAGTAAGAAGTTTAAAATGATAAAAATTGTCGAACGCGTTCTGGTAACGACACACAATGGACGCAAAGTATTTTTCCCCTGTGAAATCCAGATATTGACAAAGAAAACTCATGAATCGCTCAACAAGAAAAAGACGAATCACTCCGCGTACGAAAAACGCCAGGTTAAGGGAGTCAAACGCCGACTATTTCATTCGACCTCCCTTTCTGGCAAATTATGAGGCGGGCCTTATCATTAGAACTATTGGAGCTTTATCCGTCCACCAGGCCGAGCTGCCTGGCTATACTAGCCGAATCGTAGTAATCACGGCCTTCGACAACCATACCGTCAGCCACGCGCATAACGCTGCAATAGCGGACTTCCATTCGGCGCCCAGTCGGAGGAAAGGTGCCAAGACTGGAGTGCAGGGGACCGGTCTGAGTGCCGCGGTTAACGAACTCCACGACTGCCCAGTTGTCCTGAACAATGACATTGACCACCTTAACCTCTCCATCAGGGAAAGCTTCTCGCCACCGATGGTAATCGCGCTTGTAGGCCTCCGGGCCCAGTTGGAGTTCGTCTCTGGCTACATCCTCGAATTGGCAATCTTCGGCGATGACAGTAGTGCCGCGTTCCGGGTCCCGCAGGTCCCAGGATTCGTGGAAAATACGTACAATTCGTTCCGTTTCGGTCATTTTCACTTTTTTGTGCGAACCCATGCTCATGTGCGAACCCATGCAGGCAATCCTCATGTTTGATTTTATATAGGATCAATAGTGAGACCCCCTGAAACCCGATTATTCGAATGTGAGTACATAGACAGCACCATACCCTGCACGACGTCAGTTGTTACACATTTGAAAACGGGGATTGACGCTCAAATTATCTATTTCTGGAGCCAAGAACGGCCATAAGCGGACGCCATGTTCGGCACTTGCAACCCTCATTGGATTAGGTAAGTGTCAACTTTACTTAAGCTGCATATCGTTCTTGACGGATTTCACGCCCTTGACTTTTTGCACGACTTCCACCGCTTTGTCGATGTCAGCCTGGGAGTTGACGAAGCCACTCAACTGAACGGCACCCTTGAAAGTTTCAACGTTGATCTCGAAGGATTTAAGGGTGGGTTCGTTAAAAATGGCGGTCTTCACTTTGGTGGTGATGACGGCGTTGTCGACATACTCTCCGGTTCCCTCTTGCGTGGCTGTCGATGCACATCCAACAAGGGACGCCACCAAAATGGCAAGGAAAACCGCGGCAAACTTGTTGTAGTATTTCATGTTGTAGTGTTTCATGGTCAATCTCCTCGGGTTTGAACGGTCTCACTGTACTGGAGCGGTGTACGTGCTGTACTGGAAAAGAGTACGTGGCTGAGCAGGTTGAAGGTGACCCTGCCGGTTATTACCCACGGCGTACTAACCCGCGACATTAGTGCTAAAAAGCTGATAAAGCAAGAGGTCCCTTATCGATCGCCAGGTTGCTCGACTGCGGGCCATTTGGCTGCGCTGTTACCGGCACCATGCCGGTGCCGAGTACGGTATTTTGATAGGCTTTTATTTAACAATAAGCAGCGAATATCGGGCGGGTGATCAACACCTTGCATCAATAGCTATTGTCATTTGCTTTCATACTCGGTGTAACTAGAGTATAAGGCCGCGATGAAAATCCCTAAACGAATCAAACCCCTGGTCGAAGACGGCCTGGTCGACGAAGTGATCCGTCCGCTCATGAGTGGAAAAGAAGCCGATGTTTTTATCGTGCGCTGTGGTACTGAAATCCGCTGCGCCAAAATTTATAAAGAAGCCGACAAACGTGGCTTCAAACAGGCAACGCAATATCAGGAAGGTCGAAAGGTGCGCAATAGCCGACGCGCACGGGCGATGGAGAAGGGTTCTCGCTTTGGCCGTAAGGAGCAGGAGCAGGTCTGGCAAAATACCGAAGTGGATGCACTGATGCGACTCGCCCGGGTTGGCGTACGCGTGCCTAAAGCCTATGGTTGCTTTGACGGCGTTTTGCTAATGGAATTGATTTGTGACAAACAGGGTTTCGAAGCGCCACGCCTGAACGACGTCGCCATGTCTGCCGTGCAGGCCATCGAAGATCATAAACTGATGATGCGTTACGTAGTACGCATGCTTTGCGAAGGTCTAGTGCATGGTGACTTGTCGGAATTCAATGTGCTGGTCGACGACTATGGCCCGGTCATTATCGATCTGCCGCAGGTGGTAAACGCGGCAGCCAATAATCACGCCGAACACTTACTTGCGCGTGATATTAATAAGATTACGACCTACTATGGCTTGTATGCCCCCGAAATACTTAATACTCGATATGCCAAAGAAATCTGGGCATTGTACGAAGCTGGCGAACTGCACCCGGAGGTCGCGCTGAGTGGTGAGTACGATGTGATCGAATTAGATCCAGACGTCGACGCAGTACTAGAAGAAATCAAACAGGCCATGCTCGAAGAACAACAGCGCATGGCGCGACTAGAAGAAGCTTTATAAGGGTCAGAACCACCTGTCTCCTGTCAGACATATTCAAAGGCGACTATAAACTCACGCGCGATACCCCACCTATGGCAACGCTGTCTGGCATCTATTCGGGTCAACATAAGGATTCGTTCAAGCGGCAAGCTGCTAGCAGCGTTAGTGACCGACCTGGAACTTTGGCCAACTTCCATAAATCATCCTGGAATGTCTGTTTTCTCAATAGCAGACACTCAAACTCGCCTCCGCAGAGGCTTAGAACGGCCAGTAACGGACCCTGGAAGTAACCACGCACATAAAATAATCGTTGGCAATGTAACGATTTAGGAAAATCAACAATGCCTTTATTTGAATCTGATACTACTAGATACTCTAACGATCAGTTTGCAAGAAACATAGCTAGTAATAGGAGCAAAAGGGTCACTCCTTGCATACCAACCCTCGCAAACATTAACTGCGTTGAATGTTTCTGATCAAATTCTCCACCATGAGCCATTGACCATATACCAGTACCAATCAAACCGACAGTCATCAAAAGAGCAGCCACTATTACCACGTTCAAAATGTCCATAACATATCTCCAGATATGATGTACCTAATAATTCTAATGAACGTAATTTAGTTATTATTGATACCGATCAATGAAAAGTAATTGAGGATAGTGTTGGGATGAATTTACGATATCTGCGAATAGAAAATAACACTTTTCAAAATGATAGGCATAGGTTACCGAACCTTTATGGAAAACTGGTATTCGTTACATGAGCGTTTCTCTTTTCGATAGCGGACCCTCAAAATCACAAATCCAGAGACTGAGAACGGCCAATTACTGACACTCAAATACATCGATTTATGTTGCGTCCATCCACACGGGAGTCGCCCTATCACTGCACGATGATCTCGACAATAAACAATTATTTGAAATTAACTGGTGATTGGAAATACCAAGTCTATTAAGACAGGTGCTTGCCAAAAAATGCTAGTGTTCGAGACCAGGCTAATTCCGCCGCTTCTTTATCATAGCGCCCGGTAGAATCGTTGTGGAAACCATGATTTACACCTGGATAGATAAAAGCCTGATAATCCACGCCTTTTTTCTTGAGCAATGTCTCATAGGCAGGCCAAGTACCATTGACGCGCTTGTCAAGCTCGGCAAATTGTAGCATTAGAGGACCCTTGATATTACCAACGACGGTGTCTTTTGCAGGAGTACCGTAAAAAGGGACGGCAGCGTTGATAGTGCCGGGTAAGGTTGCCGCTAGCATATTAGTGATGTAGCCACCAAAACAAAAGCCAACGACACCCAAACTGCCATTGCCCAATTTGTGAGCTTTCAGAAACTTCGCTGCAGCGATGAAATCCTGTTCAATCTTCGAGCGATCCAAGGATTTCTGCATGGCCTTACCTTCATCGTCGTTTCCGGGATAACCGCCCAGTGTATGCAGTGCGTCCGGTGCAAAGGCAACATAACCCTGTTTTGCAAGCCGGCGGGCCACATCTTTAATGTAGGGATTCAACCCGCGATTCTCGTGCACAACCAACACTGTGGCAACTTTGCCGGCAAGTTTGCTCGGTGTTACCAGGTAGCCTTGACCTTCCTGATGACCATCCGGAGATTTAAAGGTTGCGTAACTGGCATAGATATCGGGGTCATTGAACGATACCTGTTCTGCCAGGGCATAGTTGGGTATCAGTGCGCCGGCCAGCAGGTTCATACTAATGCCAGTACCCGCGAGAGTTGCTAACCTGGATAAAAAAGTGCGTCGATCGATTTCGCCATGGGCGTATTCGTCATACCAGTCAAATGCTTCCTGGGGAATCTTGATTTGTGTGGGCTCAGTCATTGTTGGGGGCTCGGGTTTGAACAAGGTTAAAAGATACCCTAATTCTGCATATTCAGTCTATTTGGGAGATAGCTTACATATTTCGAAGTTCTGTTTTCTCCAAAGCAGACGCTCGTAGGTGCGAACTGAGCTTCTGCCTTCGGCCATTATCGGACGCTCGTTTCATACGATATGATCGCGTCCCACCGCTTGATTTTGTTCGTTGAGCAGAATTCGCGATTGAATGAAGATGAATGTTATGGAACGCATCAAGCAGTCAATGTTGATTTATGGACGACATGTACTAAGCTCGATAATTGTGGGTATGGGAGTGTGGTAAATCGTGAAAATCGTTTCCTATAACATCCGTTTTGGGCTGGGAATCGACCAGCGTTACGACTTGGAGCGTATCGCATCGGAAGTCGATGGTGCTGACATAATCGGTTTGCAAGAGGTAGAACGATTCTGGCGTCGCAGTGGTATGGTCGATCAACCACAGGTACTTGGCGAATTGTTAAAAACGTATTACTGGGCTTTTTGCCCGGCTTTTGATGTGGATGCCAGCACGACAAATGAAGATGGTAGCGTTCTTAATCGCCGCCGGCAATTTGGCCAGATGTTACTTTCGCGTTGGCCGATTCGTTCCTCCCGAGACCTGGTGCTTCCACAGCTACCCGCTAGTGAGCTAATAAGTATGACTACCGGGGCCCTTGAATGTGTTATCGAAACACCGCACGGTCCTGTGCGGGTATATACGATTCATCTTTCTGCACTCTCGCCACACGAACGGTTACTGCAGATTGATACGCTTCTTGAAATGAATAAAACGATAGAACACTGTGGCGCAGTAATGATGGCTGCGGGTAATCTCAGCAATCCGGCCGAAGCACAGCATATTGCTGATCTGGACTGGAACAATGGTGAACCAGCACTCCCAAAGCCTGTCAGCACCATATTCCTGGGTGACTTCAATAGTACCGAAGAAAGCAGCGAATACATTCGATTTGCGGGTGAAGCAGATCCAATTTACGGCCGCGGTATGCACAGCAACAGCTTTGTTGACAGTTGGAGCGTTGCCCGGGAAAGAGTGGGTTCACCTGAATCCTGGTGGCCTGATCCCCCTGATCGA
>CAXMSP010000184.1:0-58459 GCA_964196225.1 uncultured Gammaproteobacteria bacterium
GTCCGCGAAAGGAGTTTACCTGACCGATTCGGATGGCAACCAGCTGCTCGATATGATGGCGGGACTGTGGTGCGTCAACATGGGTTATGGGCAGCAAGATTTAATTGATGCCGCACACAAACAGATCCAGCAACTGCCCTACTACAATGCCTTCTTCAAAACATCGACGCCCCCGGCGGCGGAACTCTCGGCACTGCTCGCGGAAGTGACTCCGGCGCATATGCATCATGCTTTTTTTACCAGTTCCGGTTCGGAAGCCAACGATACCGTGTTACGCCTCGTCTGGCGCTACTGGGACCTGATGGGCAAACCCGAAAAGCGCGTCGTGATCAGCCGCAAGAACGCCTACCACGGCAGCACCATTGCCGCTTCGAGCCTGGGGGGCATGGATGCGATGCATGAGCAGGGCGGCATCATCCCAGACATCGTCCACGTCGAGGAGCCCAATTGGTTTGCCAAACGTTGTGAGCTCGGCGCCGATCTCGATCGCGACGAATTTGGTCGCCAGGCGGCGCAATCGATTGCCGACAAGATCGAGGAACTAGGGGTCGACAAGGTTGCCGCGTTCATTGCCGAACCGATCCAGGGTGCCGGCGGCGTCATCGTGCCACCGGATAGTTACTGGCCTGAAGTTAAAAAGATTTGTGAGCACTACGGCATTTTGCTGGTCGCCGACGAAGTCATTTGTGGTTTCGGTCGAACCGGTGAATGGTTCGGAACCGATTATTACGATTTAAAACCTGACCTGATGCCCATCGCCAAAGGCCTGTCTTCAGGCTACCTGCCGATCGGCGGAGTCATGGTTGCCGATCACATCATGGATGTATTGATCAACCAGGGCGGTGAGTTCAACCATGGCTATACCTACTCGGGTCACCCCGTGTGTGCCGCGGTGGCGATTGCCAACATTAAACTGATGCAACGCGAGAACATCGTACAAACCGTGCGTGAATCTACCGGGCCGTACCTGCAACAGCGTTTTCGCGAACTCGGCGCTCATCCGCTTGTGGGTGAAGTGCGCGGTGTGGGTACGCTTGGCGCACTCGAACTGCTCAAGGACAAGGAAAACTACATCAGGTTCGACAAGGACCAGGGCGTTGGTATTATTTGCCGCGAATTCTGTTTCGAAAACAACCTGGTAATGCGCGCGGTCGGTGACGCGATGATTATTTCACCGCCCCTGATCGTACAGCCGGCGGAAATCGATATCTTCATCGAGCGCGCCTGGCAGTGCCTCGACCTGACCCAGAAAGCGATTGCCTGATCACGGCGGCATGACCTTCAAGCTCGTTCAGGATCGTAGCGACACCGACGACTACCCGAACTCCTACTATCATGCGAGTCGGAACCGGTCTGTCGAACTGACACCACTGGACGGCTCCCAACGTGCAGATGTCTGCATCGTCGGCGGCGGCTATACCGGTTTGTCATCTGCCCTGCATCTTGCCCAACGCGGCTATGATGTCGTGTTGCTGGAAGCACGCAAACCCGGTTGGGGTGCCTCCGGGCGCAATGGCGGGCAACTCTGTAGTGGACAACGCAAGGACCAGGTCACGCTGACCAAAATGGTCGGCGAGGAAGCGGCGCGGCAGTTCTGGGAATTGGCCGAGGCCGCCAAGAGCCTGGCCAAAAACCTGATCGCCGAGCACCAAATCGACTGTAATTTAAAACCCGGCATAGCGCATCCAGATCACAAACCGGTCTATGCGCAGGAATCTGAAGCCTACGTTGATTTCTTACGTCGCCAGTATGACTACCAGCAAATCGAGTACCTCGGGCGCGAAGCCATGGCTGAACTGGTCGGTAGCGATAGCTATCATGGCGGTAGCCTGGACATGGGTGCCGGGCATTTACACCCGCTCAATTATGCGCTGGGTCTCGCCGCCGCGGCGCTAGCCGCCGGTGCCAGGCTCTACGAATCTACTGTCGTCGAAAGCTACCAGGAAGGCAGTCCAAACCGGATTATCACCAACCAGGGAGTGGTAGAGGCGGACAGCATCGTGCTCGCCTGCAATGGCTACCTGGGCAAACTGGAGCCACGCATGTCCGGCAAAATCATGCCGATCAATAATTTTGTCATTGCGACCGAGCCGCTCGGCGAATCACAACTCAAACGAATCAACCCACGCGATGTTGCCATTGCCGATTCACGCTTCGTCGTCAATTACTATCGGCTATCGGCGGATAAACGCATGCTGTTTGGCGGCGGCGAAAATTATCGTCAGAACTTCCCCGCCGATATCGCGAACTTCGTGCGTAAACCCATGCTGGAAGTGTACCCGGAACTCGCTGACTCCCGCATCGACTACGCCTGGGGCGGTACCCTTGCGGTGACGCTTAACCGCATGCCGCATTTCGGGCGACTCGGCAGGCACAACACCTATTACGCGCAAGGCTACTCCGGTCAGGGCGTCGCAATGGCAACCCTGGCGGGCAAGTTGATTGCCGATGCGATCGCCGGTGAAGCCGAGAATTTTGATTTGTTTGGCACGATTCCGACGCGTAACTTCCCGGGTGGTGATTTGCTGCGCTGGCCCGGACTGGTGCTCGGCATGAGTTATTACGCGCTCAGAGACAGGATCTAGTTTATTGCCTTGAGCGCGAGCATCTGCTCGACCAGGATGTCATCCTGGAGTTGCAGGTGATAACCCTGTTGTGCGAGGTTCTCGAGCACCTCGGCGGTATCTTCCCTGGCGAGTTTTCGTTCTTCTGTTAAGTCGAAACTGAAGCTGAATTCAGGTGGACCGAAAACGCGCAGTAATTCAGGTGGGATAATCGAGAAATCGTCCTTATCAAGCAGATAAAGGTAAGTGTCGAGTTTCTGGTTACTGCGGTAAATATGGCACAACATGACGGGCTTGGATTGATCGAGTGACCTTATGTTATCACACAAAAGACGGGGTCAGCAGAACGCCGACCCCGGTTTTTCCAACTCGACTATTGTGCCGATTTAAACGGTCGTACCGGAAGCGGTGAATTCCGGGTAGGCTTCCATTCCGCATTCGGCCAGATCGACACCCTCGTATTCTTCTTCCTCGCTGACACGAATGCCCATGATCATCTTGATCACAAGCCAGGTCACAAAACTGGCGCCGAAAACCCAGACGAAGATGGTCAGTGCGCCAATAATTTGGCCGGTAAAGCTGGCGCCGTCATTGGTTACCGGCACCAGTAGCAGGCCGAGCAGGCCGACCACGCCATGTACCGAAATCGCACCTACCGGATCGTCGATCTTGAGCTTGTCCATGGCCACGATACTAAACACTACCAGCACACCGCCAATGGCTCCGAACAAGGTCGCCAACAGTGGTGTTGGTGTCGATGGTTCTGCGGTGATCGCCACCAGTCCAGCCAGCGCGCCGTTTAACGCCATCGTCAGGTCGGCCTTGCCGAACATGAGACGTGCCACGATCATCGCGGCGATCAAACCGCCCGCAGCAGCCGCATTGGTGTTCATGAACACGACGGCAACCGCGTTGGCGCTTTCAACCGACGACGTAGCCAGCACAGAACCGCCGTTAAAACCGAACCATCCCAACCACAGGATAAAGGTGCCGAGCGTCGCCAACGGCAGGTTAGCGCCCGGAATGGCATAGACCTGTCCTTGCTTACCGTACTTGCCTTTGCGTGCTCCAAGCAGGATCACACCCGCCAGGGCTGCGGCCGCACCGGCCATATGCACAATGCCGGAGCCGGCAAAGTCTGAGAATCCAAGGTCACCGAGTGTGTACATGCCGAAGACGGACTCGCCGCCCCAGGTCCAGCGCCCTTCCAACGGATATATCAGGCCGGTCATAACAACAGCGAAGACCAGGAAAGCCCACAGCTTCATGCGTTCTGCGACCGCGCCCGAGACGATTGACATCGCGGTTGCGACGAACACGACCTGAAAGTAAAAGTCGGCAGATGGCGCATAGGCCGCGGGTTCTTCAGCGCCCGTAACACCGTCGCCAACAATGTCCGACAGGAACATCGTGAACTCCCCGCCACCGTACATAACCGAATAACCACAAACCATGTACATCGTACAGGCGACCGCGAACAGTGCGACATTCTTGGTCAGGATCTCGGTCGTATTCTTGGAACGTACCAGTCCGGCTTCGAGCATCGCGAAACCTGCCGCCATCCACATGACCAGGGCGCCGCAGACGAGAAAATAGAAAGTATCGAGTGCGTACTGTAACTGAAAAATCTGGTTTTCCATGCTGTCCTCCTAAAGCGCTGACGAACCAGACTCACCCGTACGAATACGGACAACCTGTTCAAGTGCGGTAATAAAAATTTTGCCGTCACCGATTTTCCCGGTGTTGGCGCTACTGGTAATGGCTTCAACCGCCTGGTCAACCAGGTCATTGTCAATTGCGACCTCGAGTTTTACCTTGGGTAAAAAGTCGACCACGTATTCCGCACCCCGGTATAGCTCGGTGTGCCCCTTTTGACGCCCAAAACCTTTCACCTCCGAGACGGTTAATCCCTGCACGCCGATTTCTCCAAGCGCCTGGCGAACATCATCGAGCTTGAACGGCTTGATAATCGCTGTGATGATTTTCATGAGTAACTCTCCGCATTAAATTCGGGCTGAGTTTTGACTGGTCTGGGCAAGCAAGCAAATAGTCGTTAATATTGGCGCATCAAAAGCACTATTTGCACGTTAATGGTGCGATCAGTCTATATAACGCACCAATTTAGGGCTTAATATGATCGACAATCAAACCATCAATCGCCTCTCAGAAAAAATCAACGAGCTGTTGCCACCGGGGTTACAACAGGTGAAAACCGATTTTGATGCACGTTTGAAGAGCCTGCTTCAGCAGCAGCTGGCTAACTATGAAATGGTGAGTCGAGAAGAGTTTGACATCCAGGCGCGCGTGCTGGAGCGCACCCGGGAAAAACTGGAAATTATCGAGGCCCGCTTAAAAGAACTTGAGAAAACATTGAAATGAATCGAGGGACCAATCCTGGCCCCTCTGATTATTAATTAACTATCCTAATTAACTATCCCTGGCATCCTTAGCGCCAGTATTGATGCCTAACAGGTCATACGGCGGACACCAGCCAGTCACCACGGTAGCGACCAATACAACACCAGCCACCAGTGCAATTATGCCGAGAGTTCCCTGTAGCAGCCCGAGCGGCCAGGCCGCAAGCGCTGCAATTCCGATTACTGCGCGAATGGTCCGATCAGCAGTTCCCATGTTCGGTTTCATGATGCTCTCCCAGGTTTGGCGAAAATTTCAGCTGCGGGGGCGAACCCTGCAGCCGCTTACTATACCCTAGTTTGTCGACTCTGGAATCGAGTTACCGGCAGTTGATATCGGCGCAAAGTAATTGCCCATGTTCATCATTAGCAAGAGATACCGAACCGCCAACGGCGAGACCCAGTGTTAATAAAGTTGCCGCAACAACGGTAGTAAGTCGTCTTATAGTCATGTTGTTAACCCTCTGGCTATCCTCAAAAATAAAATCAGTTCGAGTATTATATTAATATTATCTAATATACTAATATTCTATCGGGGATATGAGTCCTGCGCATTCGGGTAAAGGATAATAATTATGAATCCTCAACATCTCCCCTAGTGCGAAAAACACGGGCGAGGCCAGGCCCGCTTTCTGTTAAGATGGTGCACATGACGCCGGATGCGTCGTATAGACAGGCGTACACGTCTGGATTAACCCATAGAAAGGATTCTGTTATGTCATTGACCCAACTCAAAACCCGCGCCCAACTGGGCATTCATGCCCCCGAAGTTCGCGTCGAAGTGCATATTTCCAACGGCCTGCCCGCCTTTACCGTGGTCGGGCTCCCAGAAACCGCGGTGCGTGAGGCGCGCGATCGAGTGCGTTCGGCAATACTCAACTCCGGATTTGAATTTCCGGCGCGTCGCATCACCGTCAACCTGGCACCGGCCGATTTGCCCAAGGAAGGGGGTCGTTACGATTTACCGATCGCGCTTGGCATTCTGGCCGCTTCGGAACAGATCGAGGCATCGGGCCTTGCGGATATCGTCTGTTTTGGTGAACTGGCATTGGGTGGCGAGTGTTGTAGAATCGAAGGCCTGCTGCCCGCGTTGATCGCGAGTAAAAAAGCCCGTCAAGCCGCTATCATTCCCTGTCAAAATCGCACTGAAGGCGCGCTGCTGCGAGATTTACCGATTCAACTGGCGACCTCATTGTCCGAGATATGCTCTAGTCTCAATGGCGGTAAAGCGCTGCCCCTGCTTGATACCAACCTTCCGCCCCACACCCCCGACCCGACCATGGACCTTGCCGAAGTTTACGGTCAGTACAAAGCCAAACGTGCGCTCGAGATTGCCGCCGCCGGCGGTCATCACATGCTGATGATGGGACCACCTGGCACCGGCAAAAGCATGCTAGCGCAACGAATGAACTCTATTTTGCCACTCATGAATGAAGACGAGGCAATGAGCTGTGCCAGCATTCGTTCGGTTTGCCAACTGCCGGTAAATCCAGACAACTGGCTAAAGCGCCCATTCCAGTCCCCGCATCACACGGTATCGGGTATCGCGCTGGTGGGTGGCGGCAGAAATCCGAGACCTGGAGAGATTTCGCTGGCACACAACGGGGTACTATTTCTTGATGAGTTAGCCGAGTTCAATCGCGGTGCGATTGAGGTTTTGCGCGAACCGCTTGAAACCGGGTGTATTCATATTTCACGGGCCTCCGGCAAAGCTGTATTCCCGGCCCAGTTCCAGTTGATAGCGGCGATGAATACCTGCCCCGGGGGCTGTGATTCGATCAAGGCCTGTGATTGTTCACCGCAACAGCTGAGTCGGTATCGAAACAAGCTGTCTGCACCATTGCTCGATCGTATCGACATCCAGATCGAACTGGGTCGACTCGAGCACCAGCAATTGATTATCGAGAAAGAAAAAGCGACAGAAACCAGCAGCGAAGTTCGACAACGAGTCTGCAGCGCTCGCAAACTTCAGCTCGTCCGCCAGGACTGCGTTAACGCCCGCCTTGGTCATAGAGATCTAGACGAAATGTGTGGTTTGAGCCGAAAGCTTCAGCAAACCCTGATAAACGGAATCGAAAAGCTTCGTCTGAGTACCCGAAGTTATCACAAGCTCCTCAAGCTAGCCCGCACCATCGCGGACCTGGCGGCAGCAGAGACTGTCAACGAAACGCATATCGCAGAAGCGATTTCCTATCGCCGTCAAGGTAGACGACAGGCATAAAAAAAGCGGAGATTGTCTCCGCTTTCTATTCGTGTTTTCATGCGTTATTTATTGCGATGTCACTGGGATTCGGACAGAATGTACTCGATAGTGGCACGAACCTGGTCATCATTATATTGCGATCCACCCCGTGGTGGCATAGCGCCAATACCATTGATTGCAGAAGTCACCAGGGAATCGAGGCCCTTTGCAAGGCGCGCTTTCCACGCCGCCGCATCACCAATTTTCGGAGCACCCGCCGCTCCGGTTGAATGACAGGCCAGGCAGGCACCTTGATAAAGTTGATCAGGTGACTTGTCCGCCGTACCACCGGCGGCCGACGCAACAGTCATACTGGAGCGCATCTCGCCAACGGAAACGACCGGTTGCAGTCTCATTGCCATGTCTTCCAGGGTATCGACCGATTCGGCAGCCATTTCATCATTACCGTGATGCCCGATTACAACCTCCCCGAGAATAATTGCGATCAGCAATAAACCACCAAGGACAGTTATATTTTTTGGCGAAAAAGTTTCGTCTTGAGCTTCACTCACGAGTTGTCTCCAGCAAATGGACGGGTTCTGAAACGCTGGGCATTATCGTCGAAAAACCGGCAATTCGCAAAAATTATTTGGCGATCCTGTTTAATCTATCCCCCTATGGTTTACAATCACGGCCCAGCCGTAACGGGACTGGCAGGAAATACGATGCGCTCGTAGCTCAGATGGATAGAGTGTTGGCCTCCGAAGCCAAAGGTCGTGGGTTCGACTCCCGCCGAGCGCGCCATTTCCCTACCGAATTCAAATGTCTGAATATTTGCTTCATAACCTCCGAAAGAATCGTCCCTGCGGAAGTATTTGATCGTTTTTTTGCCTTCAGGCCGTCACGAGCGAAGTATAGGCGCGAGATAAATTCAGATCAGAAGCGCAGTTTAGATATACCTAAATGAGTATCTGACAGATTCTGTATTTTTTTGAGCGTTACGAGCGCCGCATAGGCAGGCTAAAATTTTAGATCGGAAGCGGAGTTTAGTTAGATCTAAATGAGCATTTCGAGCTGAAATTTTAGCCTGCCTATGCAAGCGCAGTAGCTCAAAAAGCAAAAAAAAACCCACCCCTATAAAGGGTGGGTTAAATATCAGTCAAAACCTGAGGAGGAGGAGGGGGTTTTAACTTTCTGTCAGTGAAGCATGAATGCCCACTGACAATGATGCAATAATATCGGCGAAACTGTTACAATAACAGTTACACTTTTTTCAAAAAATATACAATACAGTTGGCTATTGACATGACAGTTTTGCGCCCCGAAACCTTTAAATACGAACAGGTGTCGCGCTATATCAGCGAATTAATCGAGAAAGGAGAACTCAAGCCCGGTGATAAAGCACCCTCGCTGCGCAAGCTCAGCAAACAGCTCGGGGTAAGCATCGCCACGATAACCCAGTCCTACGTCAACCTCGAGGACCAGGGGGTATTGACCGCGAAACCGCAATCCGGGTTTTACGTCAACACCCTCGACAACCAGATTAATGATATCGCCAAGTCGGCCACCACGCCGCGCCAGGCCCGGCGGGTACGTTTTGGCGAACTCTTCGAAGAGGTATTTCGCAATGCGAACAATCCGCGCATTACGCCCTTCGGCACCTCGAATCCGTCGATGGATTTCATGCCGGTCAAGTCACTGACCCGGGCCACGCGCAGCATTATCAGCCGCTACCCGCAAAAAAGCATGGATTACCTGTTCCCGCCCGGGGACCGCAAATTGCGTGAACAGATCGCACAGCAATATGCTCAGACCCACACCAGAATCAGCGCCGACGATGTCATTATTACCTCTGGCGCCACCGAGGCTCTTTCGATCAGCCTGCGCACCGTCGCCAAACGCGGTGACATCATCGCGGTAGAGTCCCCCACTTATTTTGCAGTGCTGCGCATGATTGAACAAATGGGGATGCTGGCCGTTGAAATTGAAACTGATCCCGTTACCGGTTTAGACCTGGAGGCACTCGAAGAAGCCTTCGATACCATGGACATCAAGGCAGTCATGGCATCACCCAATACCAGCAACCCGCTGGGCTGCCAGATGCCGGAAGAAAACAAACGCGAACTGGTAAATTTACTGGCCGAACGCGATATTCCATTAATCGAGGATGACGTTTACGGCAGCGTTTATTTTGGCGATAAACCGCCCCGCCCCGCCAAATCCTATGACCTCAATAACATCGTGCTGAGTTGTTCATCCTTTTCCAAAACCCTGGCACCGGGTCATCGCGTCGGTTGGGTAATTGCAGGCCGCTATTACAAGAAGTTTCTGCAATATAAACAAGCCTGGTCCTCGGCCACTTCGTCGATCAACCAGCTCGCGCTGGCCGAGTTCCTAAGCAGTGGGCAATACGACAGGCACCTGGTAAGACTGCGGGTAGCGATGCGCGAACAGGTCGAACGAGGCCGATTTATGATCTCCAGGAACTTCCCGGAAGGCACACGCATTTCACATCCGCACGGTGGCAACGTGCTGTGGGTGGAAATGCCGAGCGGTTGCGACAGTATCGATATTTTCAATCGCGCGCTCGAGCACAATATTGCGATAACCCCGGGAATCCTGTTTTCGGCAACCCGCGGCTTCCGCAATCATATGCGTATTAATTGTGGCTCTCCGTGGAACGAAGCCAACGAAAATGCGCTCAAGACGCTGGGGCAGATCGTGTGCAATTGTCGCAACGGTTAGTTTGCCTGCTGTTCTATCGACTCGCTTAACTTCAGCCAGTCCTCTTCCGCCTGGTCTAGCAATTTCCTGTTTTCCGCCTGTTCGACCAGGTTTGCATTCAATTGATCGCGATTCTCGGCATCATAGATTGAACCGTCTTCGAGTTTCTGTTCGAGGCTTTCCTGCAGGGCATGTATTTTGGCAATATTTTTTTCTATCTTGTTGAGCTGGTTCAACTGAAATTTTTGCTGACGACGAGTTTGCTGATGATTGACGACTGCAGACAGCGTCGAATTTTCGCTACGCGACTTGCGCTGTGCTAGCCAGGACGGATAGTGATCGAGATCCTGCTCGAAGTGCTGCAGCATCCCGTTATCCACCAACCAAAGGTCATCGCAAACACTGCGCAACAGGTGGCGATCGTGCGACACCAGGATGACGCTGCCATCAAAACCCTGTAAAGCCTGGTTCAGTGCCAGGCGCATTTCCAGGTCCAGGTGATTGGTTGGTTCGTCCAGCAACAGTAAATTGGGACGACTCCAGATCAGCAGCGCCAAAACCAGCCTCGCTTTTTGGCCGCCGGAGAAGGTTTTGACGGCCTGTAAAACCTTATCGCCGCGAAAATTAAAACCCCCGAGATAAGACCGGATTTCGCGCTCGCTCAATTTCGGATCCATTCGCTGCATCGTCAACAGGGCGTGAGCTTCGAGATCAAGTTGTTCAACCTGGTGTTGCGCAAAATAACCAACATTCAAATCCTTTGCGCGTGTCACGCCTCCCTCGAAGGGCTGCAATTCGTTTGCCAGGAGCTTTATAAATGTCGATTTGCCGGCCCCGTTCAGGCCAAGCAGCCCAATACGCTCGCCAGGAATCAGCGAAAACTCGATATTCTCAAGCACGGTTTTATCGTCATAGCCGGTTGACACTCGATCCAGCTTCAGCAGCGAAGTCGGCATTGCCCTGGGTGAGCGAAACTCGAAATGAAAGGGTGAGTCGATATGCGCAGGTGCAATAATCTGCATTTTTTCCAGTGCCTTGATACGACTTTGAGCCTGCCTGGCCTTGGTCGCCTTGGCGCGGAAGCGATCGATGTAGTGCTGCATGTGCGCGATGCTTTGTTGCTGCTTTTGACGAGCCGCCTGCTGCTGCGCGAGACGTTCAGCGCGTTGCATTTCAAACGCAGTGTAATTGCCGCGATACAGGTCGATATGTTGATTCTCGATATGGGCCACGGTGGTAACGACCGCGTCCAGGAAATCACGGTCATGCGAAATCAACAATAGAGTACCCTGGTATCGCTTCAACCACTGTTCAAGCCAGATCACCGCGTCAAGGTCGAGGTGGTTGGTGGGCTCATCGAGCAACAACAGATCGGAGCGGCACATCAATGCGCGAGCCAGGTTGAGGCGCATGATCCAGCCTCCGGAGAAGCTATTGAGCGGTCGTCGAATTTCGGCCTCGCTAAAACCGAGTCCTGCAAGCAACCGTGCCGCGCGACTGGTTGCCTGGTAACCGTCGATTTCTTGCAGCCGTTCATGGCAGCTCGCAATCGACAGCGCATCCGTTTTAGCCTCAGCCTCTACGAGCCTGGTTTCAACCTGTCTTAACTCTTCATCACCATCGATTACATATTCAAGGGCGATACGCTCACTCAGCTGGGCTTCCTGCTCTACCGAGGCGACCGCCCAGTCTTGCGGCATCGTAAAATGACCTTGATCAGATGACAGTTCACCGCGAATTAACGCAAACAACGACGTCTTGCCACAACCGTTAGCGCCGGTAATGCCGAGCTTTTGTCCCGGGTATATCTTAAAGTCGACTGCTTCGAATAGCAGAGTAGTAGAGCGTCGCAGCGAGAGATCTGAAAAACTAAGCATAGAAAATCTCTCGAGGCACAGGTTGTTGAGCGTCAAAACTCACTGGTTAGTTCCGTTTTGCAAAATGGGGTAAGATACCATCCTGGGCCCCAGGAAGTTAACCCGAGATAACAAAAATGAATCTAGAAAAATACTACACCCTGGATGGTTCCAGACTCTCGTTTACCCGACAGCAGGCCAGCGATTTTGCAAAATCGGTAGCCGGTGATTTTAATCCGATTCACGATATCGATTCAAAACGATTCTGCGTGCCTGGCGATTTACTATTCTCGATCATCATCCATCACTACGGCCTGCGTCAAACCATGGGAATTTCGTTCTCGGGCATGGTAGGCGATGACACCACCCTGATTCTGCCCGAGGTAGACGCCCGTGAAATATCGATTTACGACGAGCATGATAAAAAATACCTCGATGTTTCGACT
This sequence comes from uncultured Gammaproteobacteria bacterium, assembly GCA_964196225.1. GTDB lineage: Bacteria > Pseudomonadota > Gammaproteobacteria. The sequence goes on from CAXMSP010000184.1 coordinate 12,187, forward strand.
AACGGCGGGCACAGTAGCAACCCTGTTCTTATCGAGTCATTAACGCGCAACTATGTGAAATTTTCGGGCGAAACCTTTCCGCATGTGCTGGTACCCCTGATGAAACAAAACAATGTCATGATTAACCCCGAAAGGCCATTGGTAATCTATGACCATATGCGAATTTCGCTGGACAGGCTCGACATCGATTCGGTAAACCTCTCGTTGAGCGAGAGTATTTTTCGGCTTTACGGCAAACGTGGCGATGTCGCTCTCAACTATGACCTGAACTGCAACGGAGAACTGGTGGGTAAAGGCCAGAAGAAGATGGTGCTAAGCGGTTTGCGCGAATACGACCAGGCCAGCATTGACGAGTTGATTGCAATCTACAGCGGGCGCAAAAACCGTCACTCCGGCAGCGATTAATAGCGGCGCGCAAAAGTCAGGTAACCCCCGGCCTGCGCCCCGGATTGAAATACGATACGGATGAAAGCAGTCGGTTCGAGGTAATAATCGAAGCGGATACCGTGGCTTACCGGATCATCCATTTCAAAAACTTCGGTACCGTCGTTATCGGTGATATCTCCATCGATATCGTAATAGGCTGCAAACGGAGTAATCCCGAAGTTGGCAAAACGTACGCTCGCGTCGATCTGCAAACTGGCTTCATTCCAGTCTATATCAACCCGATCGGTCTCATCATTGTCGCGACCGCTATTGTCGCGACCGCTGTTGTAACTATAATTGAATAAAGCATGCAGCGAGATGCTTTCACTGATGCGGATTTCCTGACGCAGATAAACCTGTAGATATTCCCCATCAAATTTTCTCGTATCCGTGCTGCTATCGCCAACAACGCGCATATCAAGGTAACCGATACCTCCGCCGACGCTTAATCCAGTTGCAGTTTTTTCCTCTATCTGAAAGGCGATACTGTTGATCTGGGCTTCGCGCACGCCGTTGTCAAATTTCCAGTCTGAATCAACGTTGGCAAGTTCAAACGTAACCCCGGTCAGATCAGCCTCTGCCAGGCCGGCGTACAAGAAGAGTATTAACAGTAACTTAAAACGCACCAACAATAACCTGCATTCCTTTTAATCCACAGATCATTATAGAACACCAATTCGGTGTAATTGGGCTTCGTCACTGATTCGCTCACACTCGCTCAGAATCCAGCTTGCCACCTCGTTAATGATGTCCTCGGGCTTCTTGCCCTCTGGATCGATCGGCTTGCCGATAACGACTCGAATGGTACCGGGCCACTTGATCCAGCTATGTCGTGGCCAGAACTCTCCCGCATTGTGCGCAATCGGCAGTACCGAGTACCCGGTGCGCTGGGAAACAATGGCACCACCAATCTTGAACGGTTTCTTTTGTTTCGGTAAAACGCGCGTACCCTCGGGAAATAGCATCAGGATTCTTCCCCGGTCCATGTGGAATTGACTCTCCGTAATCAGCTGGTTGATAGCCTTGCGGCCGGTACCCCGGTTCAGGGCGATTGCATCCACCGCTTTCAAAGCCCAGCCAAAAAGTGGGATCCAGGTCAGTTCGCGCTTGACCACCCAAACCATGGGACGAAATAAACTCTGTATCGCTATCGTTTCCCAGGTTGAGCTATGTTTACTCATCACGATAAAACCATGATCAGGAATATTTTCAAGCCCCTCAACTGAATACTTGAGTCCACAGATGATTCGCAAACACCAGAGCGAGTAGCTGATCCAGAATTTGATGATCCCCATGTGAAACTTCAGTGGCATAAAAAACGCCAGTGAAACCAGGCTGGCTGAAAGCAGCAGGACCGGCAGAAAGAGTATCCAGAATAAGGTTGAGCGTATTCCCAACCAAATTTTATAAAACGGACTGACCACAGGCGAAATCTATTTGCGGCGCAGCGTCTGGCGAACGAAGTGGGCCAGGTCATCGTAAACCGGAACATCCAGTACTTCGGGAAAATGCTGCATCACGTACTCTCCTTTCCCGGTGCGCACCAGAACAGGTTTCGCATTGGCCATCTTCGCTGCCTGAACATCACTGATATCGTCCCCTACGACTGCTGTTTGCGTGAGATCAATGTTGAACTGACTGGCAATCTGAAACAGTAATCCCGGTTTAGGCTTACGGCAAACACAGTTCGCTTCGGGCCCGTGCGGACAATAGAAAATTCCGTCGACACTGGCGCCTCGATTTTCAAGCAGGCGCTGCATCTTTGCGTGTGTTTCCAGCAGTTCTTCTTCGCTATAAAGACCATGCGAAATGCCTGAATGGTTGGATGCGATGGTAACCAGGTAACCTGCTTTCTTGAGCCGGTTGATCGCCTCGATGCTGCCTGGTATCGGATCCCATCCGTCGACAGTGGTGATGTCATCATCCGGCAGGTGGTTGACGACGCCGTCTCTGTCCAGGATTACCATTTTGGCCAATCGAATCTCCTATCTGATAAACGATTCTCAGGATTTTATCCGTGAGAAATCAGCGACTAGGCGGAAACTTTGCAACAGTTGATCGAGCAGTGCAAGCCGGTTGTTTTGCAAAGCCGCGTCATCAACCATCACCATTACCTCATCAAAGAACGTATCAACCGCGGGTCTGAGTTCGGCAAGCTGTTCCAGTCCCTTTAAGTAGGCTCCACCAGAAACCTGTTTTGCAACTCCTTCTTTAAGCGCCTGAAGTTGCTTGAATAGCAGTTTTTCTGCTTTCTCCTGCAATAATCCGGTATCGACGTCAGGCTCCACATGTTCCTGTTTTTTAAGAATATTACTGATTCGTTTATTGGCCGCCGCCAGCGCGGGTGCTGCTTCGTGACTTTGAAACTCCTGTACCGCCCGGATGCGCAAATCGCAGTCATAGAGCATGCCAGGGCGACTATAGGCAACCGCATCAACGACATCGAAACCTATATTTTGTTCCTGGTAATAGGCGCGTTGGCGGTCAAACACATACTCGATAACTTCTCCAATCGCCGCTTTTGCATCTACTTGTCTGAAATAACCATCGGCAGCAACCTGGCAAAGATCCGCCAGATCCAACGTCAACTGATTTTCGACGATGATACGCAACACCCCAAGCGCGGCACGACGCAGTGCAAAGGGGTCCTTATCGCCGCCTGGTTTTTCGCCAATAGCAAAAATTCCGATCAAACTGTCGAGACGATCGGCCAGCGCAACCGCCTGTGCAATAGGGCCTCGTGGCACCCGGTCGCCTGCATGCCTGGGCCAGTAGTGCTGCTCGATCGCATCACATACCGACTGTTCTTCCTGCTGATGCCGCGCATAGTAACGCCCCATGACACCTTGCAGCTTTGGGAACTCACCCACCATATCGCTCATCAAGTCCGCCTTGCTAAGATCCGCGGCACGACGCACCAGGTCCTGGTCGACATCAGAATAACTCGCGATGTACTTGGCAAGTCGGATAATTCGATTGGTCTTGTCTCCGAGGCTACCGAGTTTATCCTGGAAAACAACAGCATCGAGACGAATTCGCATCAGATCGAGTCCCTGTTTCTGATCCTGGGCAAAGAAGAAGCCGGCATCGGCAAAGCGTGGACGGATGACACGTTCATTACCACTGACAACCATTTCGGGTTTACGACTATCGATGTTGGAGATCGCAATGAAATGTGGCAGCATCTCGCCTTTGCCGTCGAACAGCGCGAAATACTTCTGGTTTTCCTGCATCGTGGAAACCAGCACTTCCACCGGAAGTTCAAGAAATTCGGGATCAAATTCACCGCAGACTGAAACCGGGTACTCGACCAGTGCCGTGACTTCGTCGAGCAGCGCGTCATCAATTTTTGCAATGCCACCAAGTCGTGTGGCGGCTTGTTCGACCAGGTTACGAATCGTGTCTCGGCGCTGATCAAAGCTGGCGATGACCCACCCCTGGGAAAGCAGGATCTCTTCGTATTCTGAAGCGGAGGGTATTTCAAGTGCCAAAGGTGCGTGGAAACGATGCCCGAAACTACGATTACCAGAACGCAGGCCGAAGATCTCCGCATCGACAACCTCACTGCCGACCATCAGCACCAGCCACTTAACCGGTCGCACAAAAACATCGCTGCGATCTCCCCAGCGCATGCGTTTTGGAATTGGCAGACTGGTTAATGCGCCTGCCACTAACTCCGGTATTAATTCGTCCAGGCTTCGTCCGGCCTGCTTATCGCAAAAGTACAGCCAGCTGCCCTTTTCGGTCTTGCGACGCTCGAGCTTGTCGATATCGACGCCACATGATGCAGCGAATCCGAGCGCTGCGCGTGACGGATTTCCGTCGGCATCAAACGCTGCATCAATCGCTGGGCCACGCTTTTCTATCAACTGCTCAGCCTGTTGCAGAGGGGTATCCCTTAACAGCATTGCTAATCGTCGCGGGGTCGCAAACACTTCGACAGAACCCGGGGCAAGGCTATGATCGGCTAGAGCCTGCGTTACCAGGGAGGCAAAATTTTGTGCCAGCGACTGCAGCGCCCGCGGCGGTAATTCCTCGGTACCGATCTCAATCAGGCAATCACTACTCATCAGCCACGTCCTTTTTGATCAGGGGAAATCCAAGCGCCTCGCGTATTTCGTAGTAGCACTCGGCAACGCTACGCGACAAGCTGCGTACCCTAAGAATAAAACGCTGCCGTTCGGTCACCGAAATCGCGTGTCGGGCATCGAGCAGATTAAATGCATGCGAAGCTTTCATGACCTGCTCGTAAGCAGGCAGTGGCAGCTTTTTCTCGACCAGCAATTGGCATTGTGCTTCGCAAACATCAAACCAGTGAAACAGTGCATCGGTATCGGCAAGCTCAAAATTATAGGTCGATTGCTCAACTTCGTTTTGATGATAGATATCGCCGTAAGTCACTACCCCCTGTGGCCCTCGACCCCAAACCAGGTCGAAAATACTGTCGACACCCTGCAGGTACATCGCCAGTCGTTCAATACCGTAGCTGATTTCACCTGATACCGGCTGACACTCCAGTCCACCGACCTGTTGAAAATAGGTGAACTGGCTGACTTCCATACCGTTCAACCAGATTTCCCAGCCCAACCCCCAGGCGCCGAGCGTCGGTGACTCCCAATCGTCCTCGACGAAGCGAATATCATGCACCAGCGTATCGAAGCCAAGTGCCTCCAGCGAGCCGAGGTAAAGTTCCTGAAAATTGTCAGGTGAAGGTTTCAACAGTACCTGGAACTGGAAATAATGCTGCAAACGGTTGGGGTTTTCGCCATAGCGCCCGTCGGTCGGTCGGCGACTCGGCTGCACGTACGCGGCACACCAGGGTTCCGGGCCGATAGCACGGATGAAGGTTGCCGGGTGAAAGGTACCGGCACCAACCTCCATATCCAGGGGCTGCATGATCACACAGCCCTGCTCGGACCAGTAATTTTGCAAGGCCTGGATCAGGCCCTGGAAGCTACTCAAATCGGTCGCTGGCAACTCGCTCATTTAATTCACTGGTCAAAAGTGCGTGATTATAACTAACTGGCGTTTTTTACTCATTCATTTTCCTGCCTTATTGTGTTGTGTTTTTAAGTGGCTATGATACTGCACATGCAGAACATCATCGGCCAGTGGCTGGTTAGCCTCAAGCACTACATATTGATGTGCCTGCTGCTTTCCAGCCCCGAACGCCTGCCTTACAATCCATATTGTGTCGCCCTTACCGTATTCAGTTATTTTCTGATCGGTTTGTTGCTGGTCGATGAACAACGCGGCTACGCGCTGGTATGTGCACAGATATCCCTGGAACTCGGGATGTTGGGCCTGATCGCCTACTGGGGATTGCGCTGGAAAAAATCGCTCGGACGATTCCTGCAAACCATTTCGGCCCTGGTTGGCATCAACATGATTATCACCACGGTCACGATTCCGGTTTACCGAGCCGTGACAGGCAATGAAACTGATATAGGGAACCTGCTGATCTACGTAACCCTGGTGATCCTGATCTGGAACCTGGCGGTATTGTCATTGATCTTTAAGCGCGCTTTTTCAATCTCGACCCATCTTTCAGCTATGATATCTTTTAATTATTTCGTGCTTTATCAATTCGTAGTGATCTGGTTCGCCTGGTGAAGATTTATATTCTTGGAATTTGCGGCACCTTCATGGCCGGCATAGCTCAAATAGCGCGTGAGCTTGGCTGTGAAGTAGCAGGTTCCGATGCGAACGTTTACCCCCCGATGAGCACCCAGCTGGAGCAAGCCGGGATCGAGCTACATCATGGCTACGACGCCGACGCGTTACCCGATGACTGTGACGTATTTATCGTTGGCAACGCTATCGCGCGCGGCAATCCGCAGTTCGAAGCCATACTCGAGCGTGGATTGCGCTATACATCGGGTCCTCAATGGCTTTATGAAGCGGTGCTGCAAAAGCGCTGGGTACTGGCGGTCGCCGGGACGCATGGCAAGACCACGGCCAGTAGTATGCTCGCCTGGATACTCGACGATGCCGGGCTCGACCCTGGCTACCTGATCGGCGGTATCTGCCAGAACTTTTCGCAATCGGCAAAGCTCGGTAGCGATCCATTCTTCGTGATCGAGGCTGATGAATACGACTCGGCGCTGTTCGATAAACGCTCCAAGTTCATTCACTACCACCCACGCACGCTGATTTTGAACAACCTCGAATTCGACCACGCCGATATCTTTGAAGATCTGGCTGCAATCAAGCGACAGTTTCACCACCTGGTGCGAACCCTGCCCGAGAGTGCCCTGGTTGTCATCAACCACGATGATGAAGCGTTACGAGATGTCATGGCGATGGGTTGCTGGAGTCAGCAATCGAACTTCTCTACCGTCGATCCGAATGCTGATTTTTTCCTTGATAAGAAAAACACACTGCATCAGGGCGCAAAGGACCATGCGCTGGAACTATCCCAACAGGGGCAATTCAACGCATCAAACGCAAGCGCAGCAATTATCGCCGCCCGTCATGCCGGGGTAGCCATCGAAGTGTCGCTCGACGCCATGCGCAGGTTTGCCGGGGTCAAACGCCGCCAGGAAGTGATCGCGGAAATTAACGGCGTGAGAATCGTCGATGATTTCGCACATCACCCGACCGCGATAGCGCTGACCCTGGAGGCACTGAAAGGAAACACTGCCGGCCGCCTGATCGGGGTGCTGGATATACGTTCCAATACGATGAAAATGGGCGCACATGGGGACGAACTTGGTCGATCATTCGCCGCTGCCGACCTGATTTTGTTATGCGAAAACCCTGATTTAAATTTGGATATCGCGAAAATTGCAGAATCTGCATCTACAATAGTAGAAGTCAAAACCGATACACAACAGATTATCGACTACCTGCTGCACAATTGTGAGCAGGGAGATCAAATCGTTATCATGAGCAATGGTGGTTTTGATAATATTCATCAACGTCTTATTCAAGCGCTGCAAAACTAGAAATCGGGTATGTCCGAGAAATCACAAAGACCGACAAAGATCGCCAAGTATGAAATCAAACGCCGCATCGGACGTGGTTCTATGGGCGTCGTTTACGAGGCTTTTGATCCTTTCGTTCAGCGCACCGTCGCGATCAAGGTTGCGCATTCTGCAGCAGATATGGATGCCGCGACCAAGCAAAAATTGCGTGAAGGTTTTTTTGCCGAAGTCTATAGCGCGGGGCGTATGCATCATCCATCGGTGGTAAGCGTTTACGATGCCGGGCAGGAAGAAGATCTCAATTACATCGTCATGGAATTCGTCGACGGTGTGACGTTGCAGGAATACGTTGCCGGGAATAGAGTCCTCACCCCGAACCAGGTTGTCGATGTCATCTATCAATGCTCCAAGGGCCTCGATTACGTACATCGTGAAGGCATCATCCATCGCGATCTGAAACCGGGCAACATCATGCTGAGTAACGATGGTGAAGTGAAAATCATGGATTTCAGCATCGCCCATGTCGATGTCGGTTTTGAGGGCCATGACACCGAGGTGCAGGGATCACCGATGTATATGCCGCCAGAACAATTATCTGAAGAAAAGCGCCTGGTGGCACAATCAGATATTTACTCACTCGGTGCGGTGATGTATGCGTTGCTGGCGAAAAAGGCACCCTACAAGGCAGGCAGCCTGGAATCTCTGATATACAAAATCAGTAACCTGGATCCCGATCCGATCATGGAGATCAATCCCGAGGTGCCGCAGCACATCGCCGATATTGTCGAGAAATCGATGCAAAAAATTATCTATGATCGATATGAATCAGCCTACCTGCTGGCGACGGACCTGAGCAATGCGTTTGGCCGGTTGCGCGGGGTCGGTGAGCGTATCGACATGCAGGAGAAATGGAAGACGCTGCGCTATCTCGCTTTCTTCAAGGATTTCAGTGACGAACAAATTACCGAGGTTGTCAACGCCAGCGACTGGACCGAGTTCAACAAGGGGGAGGTCATTGTGACCGAGGGGGAACAGGAAACGGCGTTTTACATTATTGCCAAGGGCGGCGTACAAGTCGTCAAGAATGAAAAGGTCGTTGGCATGATGAAACAGGGCGACTGTTTTGGCGAAATCGCTTTTCTGACGCGTCAGCCTCGCAATGCTACTATCGTGGCACGTACCGAAGTCTCACTAATGAGGGTGAGCACATCGTTAATGGAACAGGCCTCTACCGAGACCCAGTTGCGCTATTATCGCATCTTTCTCGAAAACCTGATTGCGCGACTTTCCCAGGCTACCGATAAACTGGTTGAAGCAGAAATAACCATTACCGATCCATGACCCCTAAAATAATTACTCTGGCTATGACCGGAGCCTCCGGCGCCGAATACACACTGCGCCTGTTTGAATGCTGCCTGCAAAAAAACATACAGGTTCAGTTTATTACCTCACAGCCTGGCCAGATCGTACTGGGGATGGAAACTGAGTTGAAATTATCCGGGTCGCCTCAGAAAATGCAGCAAAAGCTCGCTGACTATTTCAACGCCGATCCGGCACTGATAAGTGTTTATTCCAGGGACCAGTGGACCGCGCCACCGGCAAGCGGATCCTCGGTCGCCGATGCAATGGTGGTATGCCCATGCAGCATGGGTAGCCTTGCATCGATTGCCGTTGGCAGCAGCGAAAACCTGATTCATCGCGCCGCCGATGTGGCCATCAAGGAACGTCGAACCTTGATCCTGGTGCCGCGGGAAACACCTTTTTCCAGCATTCATCTCGAGAACATGCTCAAACTGTCGCGCCTCGGGGTAGTCATACTGCCGCCCAATCCCGGGTTTTACCATGGTGTTAATTCTGTTTCCGAGCTGGTTGATTTTATCGTTGCACGCATCCTCGACCAGCTTGGTGTTGATAATGACCTGTCCCCGCGCTGGGGAGAATGAACAGGCGCTGAAACAATGACCAACCATGGCTGAGATTCCTCTGTTCCCGCTGAAAACCGTTTTGCTGCCCGGCAATACACTGGAACTTAAAGTTTTTGAAACTCGCTACCTCGACATGATCGCTACCTGCATGCGCGAGAACAGTCCGTTTGGCGTGGTATTGATTCACCAGGGAGACGAAACCGCAATCGATACGGATATCTACTCGATCGGGACCACCGCTGTCATCAATGACTGGGAGAATCGGGCTGATGGCCTGCTAGGGATCACCGCCCTGGGTATCGAGCGTTTTGAAGTATTATCAACCCATACCCAACACGACGGCCTGACGTTTGCAGACACCAAGATCCTGGATGAAGACAGTACCCTTGAAATGCCTGAACAATTTGCCTATATGCTCGAGCTTCTCGACCATGTGAGTGCCCACGAGGGTCGAATTCGTGATGACAACCAGGGCTTTTGTGCAATTCTTTACCAGCTGATTTACCTGCTACCGCTGGAGACAGCGCTGAAACAGCGCCTGCTCGAAATCCCCGACGGCAATGACCGCGCGCTGATTCTGCATGCCGAGCTGATTCGTCTCGGTGTGATTCAATACATCAAACCCGAATCTACCTAGCTTTAAGCCCGGGGTTCCAATTCGCCGCAAGCGGGCATAGACTCCTTCTGGTCGGTCTGAAGGAGACAGCTGCAATGAAAAGATTCGTATTTGCAACCTGGCTTTGCCTGTTTTGCGCATTAGCCCCGGCGGCCGAACTCTCCGGCGTTTTCGTCGCTGACGAAATCAAAACTGCCGATGGCCAGTCACTGCTCCTGAACGGCGTGGGTTTGCGTGAAAAATTATGGGTAGATGTTTACGTGGGCTCACTTTATCTGCCGAGCAAGTCTGGCAATGTCGCTGAAATTCTGTCAAAACCGGGGCCCTGGCGGGTGCAACTTGATTTCGTCTACAAGGAAGTCTCTCGAGAGAAATTACTCAAAGGCTGGCGTGAGGGTTTCGAGAAAAATCAAAGCTCCGAAACCTTAAAACAGCTTCAGTCACGTATTGATGAATTCTACGGTTACTTTGATACCAACGCCGTCAAAAAAGATCAGTACATTTTCGATTATTTACCTGCACAGGGAACCCGGGTCAGCAAAAACCAGCAGCTGCTGGGCTCGATCCCGGGCGAAGATTTCAAGAACGCTTTACTTGAAGTCTGGCTCGGTAATTATCCTGCCGATAAAAAGCTAAAAAAAGGCATGCTCGGCCTCTAAGAATCGTCGTCCAGTTTAGAGCTCGGCAAAGGTGGCGGCGGCAGCCTCGATGGTTTGTTCAATCTCCGCGGCGCCGTGCATCGCACTGACGAATCCCGCTTCGTAAGCAGACGGCGCCAGGTAAATACCGCGCGCCAGCATGCCATGGAAGAATTTTTTGAACAATTCAGTATCGCAAGCGCTCACCTGGCTAAATCGCATCACTTCCGGCTGATCGGTAAAAAACAGGCCGAACATTGCGCCTACCTGATTGGCGCACATGGCGATACCGTTGGCTTCGGCCGCACCCAAAATGCCGCTCACAAGTTGCCCGGTTCGTTGCGTCAGGTCTTCGAAAAATCCGGGACGGGATATAATTTCGAGATTCTTTAACCCGGCCGCCATTGCTACCGGATTGCCTGACAAAGTGCCCGCCTGGTAAACAGGTCCCAACGGCGCAATATGATTCATAATTTCGCGCTTGCCACCAAAAACACCGACCGGCATCCCGGCGCCGATGACTTTACCAAGCGTGGTCAAATCAGGAACGATATCATAGCGTTCCTGGGCACCCCCGAGTCCAACCCGGAACCCGGTCATGACTTCATCGAAGATCAGAATGCTCGATGATTCATCGCAACATTCCCGCAGCGTCTGTAAAAATCCGGCGGCCGGCGGTACACAGTTCATATTGCCGGCAACGGGCTCAACGATCACGCAGGCAACCTCGGCGCCGATCTCGGCAAACACCTTTTTAACCTGGTCACCATTGTTATATTCGAGCGTGACAGTATGATCGGCAAGCACTGACGGGACTCCGGGTGAACTCGGCACTCCCAGCGTCAAGGCACCCGAACCTGCCTTGATCAGCAAGGAATCCGCATGCCCGTGGTAACAGCCCTCGAACTTGATGATCTTGTCACGCCCGGTGAATCCCCGCGCCAGACGGATCGCACTCATGGTCGCTTCCGTACCCGAACAGGTCATACGCACCAGATCAATATTTGGCATCAGGTCACAGATGCGCTGCGCCAGCTGCACCTCAAGCGGAGATGGCGCGCCGAAACTCAAGCCTTTCTGTACGGTCTCGGTAACGGCAGCAATGATTTCGGGATGCGCATGACCGCATATCATCGGTCCCCAGGAACCAACATAGTCGATATAACGTCTGCCATCGACGTCAACCAGGTAGGCGCCCTCGGCACGATCGATAAAAGGCGGTGTACCACCAACCGCGGTAAATGCGCGCACCGGTGAATTGACCCCGCCCGGGATTACTTTTACAGCCTGTTCAAACAGTTTTTCGGAGTTACTCATGGTTTTTCAAACGAATCTAAACGGTACACACATCATACAATAAACTAGGTGGGACGATCGCGGATTTCGAAACGTCGTGCCGCTATCAGAATCAGCAACAATACCGGAATGCCAAGAATTGCAGTGAACAGGAAGAAGCTGGGGTAACCGATCGCATCGACCATCGATCCCGAGTAACCGCCCAACACCTTTGGAATCAGGGTCATCAACGAGCTAAAGATAGCGTACTGCATCGCGGTGAAGGAAACATTGGTCAGGCTCGACAGGAAGGCGACGAACGCGGCACTCGCAATTCCTGCCGACAGGTTATCGGCCGAGATTACGATATAAAGCCAGAACATATCGTAGCCGACGCTGGCTAGTAGCATGAACAATAAATTGGTCGCCGCAGAGAGTACCGCACCCAATAATAATATACGCATGACCCCGAAGCGAAGTGCGAGCAAACCACCGATAAAACCACCGGCGATGGTCATCAACAAGCCGAACGTTTTGGCGACGCTCGCGATCTCAGATTTACTGAAACCCATGTCCTGGTAAAACAGGTTCGCAATTACCCCCAGTACAATATCGGAAATACGGTAGAGCCCGATCAGTGCGAGCAATATCCAGGCCAGCGACCAGCCGTAGCGGCTGAAGAAATCGCGTATCGGCTTCAGATAGGTATTTTCGACCATGGAGTAGCGCACCAACCCGGCTTTAACCAACAAATAAGACATTAACCAGGCAACCAGCAACGCCATTGATAGTCGCACCGACTCAACGACAAATGAGGACAAATAGCGATTGGCGACAAGATCGGTTAGCTGAGCCTTCGATACAGCTGCTATCTCACCCGAGAGGTTGTATGCTCCAATCAATCCGCCAACTACAAAAGCGAATAGCAGCATAAACCTCAGGTAGTCCTGATTACTTTCGAGGTAATTTGTATAGTTCGGATTTTCCGGCTCTTTGATGATCAGGGTTGTAACCACACCAACCAGCATCGCAACTGCCATCAGACCGTAGGTCCATTGCCAGGCCTGGTAGTTGTAGGCATCCACGTCAGTACCAAACCAGTCGGCCAGGTAGAGTGAGCCCGCACCGGCTACCAACCAACCGATGCGGTAGCCGGCGATGTAAGTCGCCGACATCATCGCCTGTAACTCGATTTCAGCTGACTCGATGCGGTATGCATCGATGACAATGTCCTGTGTCGCCGATGAAAATCCCAGCATCACTGCAGCCAGCGCCATTATCGTCAGACTAGATCCACCCGCCTGTGGATCGATCGAAGCCATCAGCAGGATGGCACAAGCAATCGCGATTTGTGCCAATAACATCCAGGCGCGGCGCCTGCCCAGCAGTCGGGTTAGCCAGGGTAGCGGCAGTTGATCAACCAGCGGTGCCCAGACAAATTTAAACGAGTAGCCTAATCCGGCCAGGGCGAAAAGAGTAACGACTGATTTTTCAAATCCCGCCTCTCGTAGCCATATACCTAACGAACCAAAGATAAGCAGGTAAGGGAGCCCGGCAGAAAAACCGAGAAACAGCATCGTCACCACTCGGCGGTGGAAAAACATTTTCAGCGTGACACTCCAGCTGTCAGTTTCAGTCTGCACTAGCCGCCGAGCTCCAGGTCATAATCCATGATTAGGGGCGCGTGATCGGAAAAGCGCTGATCGCGAAATATGCGCGCCTTTTGAACCTTGTCCTTCAACCCCGGGGTAACGATCTGGTAATCGATACGCCAGCCGACGTTCTTGTCCCAGGACTGTCCCCGGTTTGACCACCAGGTGTATTGTTCGTCGCGTTTATCGACAACGCGAAACGCGTCAATATAACCCACGCGCTCGAACAAATCGGTCAGCCAGGCGCGCTCCTCGGGCAGGAATCCAGAGTTTTTCTGGTTAGAGCGCCAGTTTCTCAAATCGATATTCTGATGCGCAATATTCCAGTCACCACAGATGATGAATTCACGGCGTTTACGTCGCAGCGATTGCAGATGCAGCATAAAACTTTCAAGAAAACGCCATTTGGATTCCTGCCGGTGATCACCCGATGAGCCCGATGGCGCGTACAGTGAAATGATCGACAGGTTGCGGTAGCGATATTCGAGGTAACGACCCTCGTTATCGAACTCGGATTCGCCATAACCGCGAATCACCTGCAACGGCTGCTCCCTGCTGTAAATCGCCGTACCGGAGTAGCCTTTTTTCAATGCATCGTAGTAGCTACAGTAATAATTACGGGGATGAAACATCGGCTGATCCAGCTGGTCGGTTTGCGCCTTGGTTTCCTGCACGCAAATAAAGTCCGCACGCTGACGAGGTAGCCAGTCGAAAAAGCCCTTGCGCGCCGCCGCACGAATACCGTTGGTGTTTACTGAGATCACGCGCATCTGAAACTGCTACCAATATTCAATTCTGGCGATATGATACATGACTTGAGATATCCGACTAAGTAACGATTCGCCCATGCAAGCTTACCAATCCCGTTTCGTCGACTACTGCCTGCAGCGCGGCGCCCTCAGCTTTGGCGAATTCAGGCTCAAATCCGGTCGCGTCAGTCCTTACTTTTTCAACGCCGGGATTTTTAATCGTGGCGCCGATCTCGCGGCACTCGCCGGATTCTATGCCGATGCGATTCAGCACAGCAAAACTGACTTCGATCTGCTGTTCGGTCCTGCTTACAAAGGCATACCCCTGGCCGCGATTACCGCAAGCGCATTGTACCAACAACATCAACGTGACATCCCCTACGCGTTTAACCGCAAGGAAACCAAGGATCATGGCGAAGGAGGTAATACGGTAGGTGCCGAAATCACGGGTCGCGTGATGATTATCGACGATGTCATCACCGCCGGAACCGCAATTCGCGAATCAATCGAGTTAATTGAGGCCCTCGGTGCCGAAGTTTGTGCCGTCATGATTGCACTTGACCGGCAGGAAAAAGGTTCCGGAGAACTCTCGGCAATTCAGGAACTGGAGCAACAGGGGTTGAGCGTAATTTCTATTATAAAACTCGACCATATCCTCGAATATTTGCAAACCAGTGGGGATAGCAAACATCAGGCAGCAATTGAAGCTTACCGGGCCGAGTACGGAATCGACTGAACTCAGGCTGATCGATGCAGTCTACTAGGTTCTCAAGATACAAAAACAGGTGCACCATGCTTCGAGTCTTAATGCTCACCAGCCTGATTTCACTTTCTGCTTACGCTGTCGAGCCTATCGAAATTAGCAGCGGTGACGGGCAAACCGCCGTCGTCGAACTCTACACCTCAGAGGGGTGCTCCAGCTGTCCATCAGCCGATCGTTGGTTGTCGCGCCTGATCGAGACGCCCAGGGACGAGGTCAACGTGCTCGCACTAGCGTTTCATGTTGATTACTGGGATTACCTGGGCTGGAAGGATCGCTTTTCCAACGCAGATTATACCCGCCGTCAACGTCACCTGGGCGCTAATAACCTGCAACGCACAATCTATACCCCCGAGTTTTTTGTCAACGGTATGGAGGCTCGCGGTACCAATAATATTCTCGACAAAATCCAGCAAGCCAACCAGCAGCAAGCGCTACTTGACCTTAAACTTACCGTCTCCAGGGACGAGACTGGCCTTTTGCTTGAACTTCATTCCCCAGGGGAACGAAAAACCGTTGGCCAAATTCATCACCGTTACCTGGTCTATGAAAACAACCTGTCGAGCGATGTAAAACGCGGCGAAAATTCGGGTGAAACGCTGAATCATCAGCAAGTGGTGCGCTACATGAGCAAGGCGCAGAATTTACAGGAAAATAACCAGCATCGTATCGCGATGGAGCCCGATTGGAATCCGCAGAATATCGGTGTTGCTGTGCTGGTAACCTCACCCGGGGAGAGGCAATATTTGCAGGCATTGCATACCTCGGTGGCAAGTTTACTGAAGCAGCCATAGTTCTCAAATTAATGGCAAAACACGGTAAATAAACTATTATGCGTGTTACGATCTGAATGACCCAAAGTGGTCAGGTATCAAATAACATCTTGCGCGCCGTGAGCAACCACACAGAACCCCGTCTAACATTATTGCCAGTTTTGCTGTTGGCTTTGATCCTGTTTGCGTTCTCCAAACAGGCGAGTGCAGGCGCACTGTACAAGTGGGTCGACGAAAATGGTCAGATTCGTTACAGTGATCGGCTACCCCCGAACCAGGTCAAAAAGAAACACCAGCAGCTGAATTCGCAGGGCGTGATCCTGTCGACCAAGGAAGCGGCCAAGAGCGACGAAGAATTAGCAGCCGCGGCTGAAGCGAAGCGGAAGCTGGAGGAAGAGCAGGCCGCAGAAGCGAAGATCAGGGAAGCACAGTTCAAGCTAGACCAGGTACTGCTGCTGACTTTTAGCACTGAAGAAGAACTTACACTGGCACGTGACGACCGGCTCGAGGTACTCGAATCAGTGATTCAACTGATCAATAAAAGTATCGACTCCACACAGCAACAACTGGATCAACTGCAAACCAGCGCAGACGAAATTTATCTCTCCAAGGGCAAGGAAGTCCCCGGTGGTCTGGCTCAAAAAATCGAACACTTCACGCGTAAAGTAGAAAACCGCAGTGGGCAACTGGAAGCGAAAATGGCTGAGAGATCCAAGATTAACAATCAGTACAGAGTAGACCTGGCGCGTTTTCGAGAACTGAAAGTCGAGAAAAATTAGGCTCCTGCGCCGTTTTTAATTCTCAGGGGTGCCATTTATCAGGGTGCCCACACCCGAATCCGTCAGCAATTCCAACAAAACCGAATGCTTTACCCGTCCATCGATTATCTGACTGGTGCGAACCCCGGCTTTCACTGCGTCCAACGCGCAGCGCACTTTCGGCAGCATACCGCCATGAATAATGCCGTCGGCGATTAGACGCTCGGTTTCGTCGGGGCTAAGACCCGTCAGTAGATTTCCATCCGGATCGAGTACCCCCGGGGTATTGGTTAACAACAGTAACTTTTCCGCGCCCAGTACTTTAGCCAATTCGCCAGCAACCAGGTCTGCATTGATATTATAAGAAGAACCGTCGGAGCCAACACCGATGGGGGCAATTACCGGGATAAAATCGTCATCGTCCAGCATCGCCACCACGGCGGGGTCTATCGACTCGACCTCTCCGACCTGTCCAAGATCGTTATCGACCGCATCATTTCCAACAAGTTTCATTTTGCGGGCCGTAATCATACCCCCGTCCTTACCGGTAAGCCCTACTGCGCGCCCACCGTGACGATTTATCAGTGATACGATTTGCTTGTTAACCTGTCCGCCGAGCACCATTTCGACGATGTCCATGGTTTCATTATCGGTGACTCGCATGCCTTCGATGAACCGGCTCTTCTTGCCGATTTGTTCGAGCAGCTTACCAATTTGCGGACCGCCACCATGTACGATAACCGGGTTAACGCCGATCTGCTTCAGCAACACGATGTCCTGTGCAAAGCTGCTCTTGAGCGCTTCATCGACCATGGCGTTACCGCCAAATTTTATCACCACCGTCTTCTGATCCAGCGCCTGGATATAGGGCAAGGCCTCGATCAGAATATCCGCAACATTGTTCTTGTTTGCTGTCATGCCTGGGTATGCCTGTTTAGGAACGCGCGCAAGTATAGCGCTCGGTAATCAAATCGATAAGTTGTTTTGCGATAGCGAGTTTGTTACCCCGCTCAATGCTGTTGCGACCGTCACGCCAGAAGACTTCAAGCTGATTAGTGTCAGTTTCAAACCCGCTATCGGCATTACCGACCGGGTTCGCCGCGATCATATCTAGATTCTTCTGCTCAAGCTTGGCAAGCGCATACTTTTCAAGATTCTGCGTCTCAGCGGCGAATCCAACACAAAACGGTCTGTTTTCGAGTGCGCTGACCGCAGCCAGAATATCGACATTCAAAATCAAGGGCAGCGACATCGAATCCTCGGATTTTTTGATCTTGTGTGTCGCCACCTGGTCAACACGGTAATCGGACACCGCGGCACAGCCGATAAAAATGTCGCTGTGTGCTACCTGTTGCATCACCGCCTCATACATCTGCTGGGCCGACTCCACGGCTACCAGTTTCACCCCGGGTGGCGCAGTCAAAGACACCGGGCCGCTTACGAGGGTCACCCTGGCCCCTGCCTGCAATGCTGCCTCTGCAAGCGCGTAGCCCATCTTGCCCGAACTGCGATTGCTGATATAACGCACCGGATCGATCGCCTCTCGAGTTGGGCCGGCAGTCAACAACAGCTCAATTCCGTCGAGCTTGCCAGGAACGAATTGCAGCACGACATTAGCCAGCAATTGTTCGGGTTCGAGCATGCGACCAGGACCAACATCCCCACAGGCCTGCTCACCGTCGGCCGGTCCCCAGACCAACACGTTGCGCGCGCCCAGTTGTTTCAGATTATCCTGCGTCGCGGGATTGGCAAACATCTGTTGATTCATCGCCGGTGCCACGGCGACCGGGCGCTTGCTCGCGAGACACAAGGTCAATAACAGGTTGTCGGCATATCCCGCATTCATCTTGCCCAGGAAATCAGCCGATGCCGGCGCCACCAACAACAGGTCACACCAACGTGCGAGCTCGATATGATCCATCGCCGACTCTGCTTCGGCATCGAACAAATCGATATAAACCCGGTGGCCACTCAGCGCCTGGTAAGTAAGCGGTTGCACAAATTTCTGCGCCGATGGTGTCATCACGACGCGCACCTCGGCCCCTGCTCTGGTTAACAGGCGCACCAGTTCGGCGGATTTGTAAGCGGCTATGCCGCCGGTAATTCCGAGCAGGATTTTCTTGTTGCCGAGAGCTTGCATTTATTCTATTTTAGCGACTGATGACAACAGGTAAAGGAATACCCATGACAATCTCTCAATGGCCCAGTGCCGAAAAACCCCGCGAAAAACTGGTCAACCGGGGCGCAAACGCGCTCTCGGACGCTGAACTACTGGCAATATTGCTACGCACCGGAGTAGCCGGCAGTACCGCGGTCGACCTTGCGCGACAGCTATTACTCGATTACGGTTCGATACGAGGCGTTCTCGACGCCGATACAAATAGTTTCTGCAGCCACAAGGGGCTGGGGCTGGCCAAGTTCGTGCAACTGCAGGCTGCGCTCGAAATCGCGCGCCGCCATTTATCGGAAGACCTTGAATACGGAAACTGCCTGACCCGTTCGGAACAAACCCGGAACTACCTGCGTGCGCGTTTACGCGACTATAAATACGAGGTCTTTGCCTGCCTGATGCTCGACAATCGCAACCGGGTGATCGCGTTTCGGGAATTGTTTCGTGGAACCATAGACGGGGCCTCGGTTTATCCACGTGAAGTGGTCAAGCAGGCGCTTGCCGATAACGCGGCGGCGGTAATACTCGCACATAACCACCCATCGGGTGTCAGCGAACCGAGTCAGGCGGATATCCGCATCACTGAACGCCTGCAAAAAGCATTAGCGCTGGTCGATATTCGCGTGCTGGATCACGTCATTATCGGTGATGAAATTAACTGCCTTTCCGAACAAGGTCTGATTTGACCGAAGTCTCAAACCAGGCGGCGACCTGTCGCGCCTCGAGAGGGCGACAAATGTAATATCCCTGCACATGATCGCAACGCATTTTGGCCAGCAATTCACAGACCGCCAGCGTTTCCACACCCTCGGCGACAACCTTTAAATCCAGCGTATGGGCAAGCTCGATTGTCGCCTTCACAATCAACTGGTCGTCCGGATTGCTGGCGATATCGCGCACAAAAGACTGGTCGATCTTGAGCTTTTCGACAGGCAGTTCCTTGAGATAGGTTAATGAAGCCTGCCCGGTACCGAAGTCGTCGATCGACAGCGATAAGCCCATCATTCCGAGATGCGACAATACCTCGACCACCTCTCCGGGATCCTGCATGATCTGCCCTTCCGTTATTTCGATTACGATCTGCGCGGGTTCGACCTGGTATTGGTTTAAGTAGGTCTCGATGCGTTCTGGTAAGCGGCGATCATGCAGATCAATCATCGACAAATTAATACCTATCGACAGGTCACCAAGGCTGGATTCGCTGATAAATCGGCAGACAGACTCAATAATCCAGTTGGTCAGTGGCATTATCAATTGATTTTGTTCCGCCAGGCGAATGGTACGACCGATGGAAACACCATGCTTGTCCGGGTCTTTCCAGCGCAACAGCGCCTCAAGGTAAACCGTTTCATAGCTTTCCAGGTCGACAACCGGTTGATACACCAGCTTTAGCTCATCGTTATCCAGCGCGCGACGTAAGGCCTGTATCATCGTAAATCCAGAAGTATCGATAGCCTCGTCGGGATCCTTAAAAAACTGCATTGGCCAGTCGCTGTTTTCAGCTTCGACCAGGGCAGCACTGGCATTCTGGTAAAGGATATCCGCATCAACAGCATCGTCGGGATATATTGCAATGCCGAAAAAAGCCCTCAATTCAAATTCACGCCCGTAAATCTGGTATTGTCGAACAATAGACAGGTAAATTTTCTCGACCAGGGTATTCAACTGATCGCGTTGTTGTACTTCAAGCAATATCGCGAACAGGTTCCTTTCAAAACTCGCAACCTGGTCGCTCTCGCGTAAAGATTCTCGCAGGCCCCTGGCAACCTGCCGCAGAAGCGCGTCGACGATATACTGGCCTCGCTGCTGCGCAAACTCATCAAGCCCGGCGATCTCAATCATGACCAGGGCGTAGCGACGTCCACTCCGCTTCCCTTCCAGTATCGCCTGCGACAAATGGTCTTCAAAAATGACTCGGTTGTTGAGCCGCGTAACCGGATCCCGCTTGGCCATTTTTTGCAACACGTTGAAATCTTCGACCATCACCTCCAGCCCGGTCCTGACTCCGCCCGGTCCATCGGTAACACTGTCCTGCTGGCTTTTTGCTGCAACGTGCATTTTCTGGGCGAGCTCGAGTAAAGGTCTGATCAAATTAAAATGTAACAACGCCAGAACCAGCAGTGCAGCGCATACCAACACCGCCAGTACAATCGCCGCCTGGCGTTTGAAAAGGTCCCAGAAAGACAGTGTTTTCAGCTTGAGGTGCAGCTCACCGGGCACGACGCTGTCAATCCCGATCGGAATCGTAACCTGGCGACTGCCTTCGCTATCGGCGCTGAACTCCTGGTATTGAATACCTTGCTCGGTATCGGTAGCACGCTGTAAATCGCGTCCTGACAGGTTCGAAAACTCGTTCAGGAAATCAAAATAATCCATGCTTACCAGCAGCACTACCGGGTTACCCTCGGCTGCAGCAGGGCCGCCAATTTCGAGCAGTGCTTTATCATCGATACGACAACTCGTAATCTGTGGCACCAGGAAATTATCGAAATTATCCCGGTGCATTTGTCCTGGCTGCAGGCAGCCCGGTTTGTTAGATCTCGAAACAGGGCGGCCCTCCTGGTCGAAATGCACCAGGTTTACGGCCCAGATATTAGGATTACGCTGGTAATAGCTCCACAGGAAAGATTGAAAGGTCTGGGCATCGGCGGATGACTCCGCCAGCGTACCGAGCAGATAATATTGGGATTGCAACCAGAGATGCTGTTTTTGCTGCAGCTGTAACACCTGCGCATGCAGGTTTTGCTGCAGCGTCACCAAATTCTGTTGGCCCTGGCGGTCGACCAGGACCAGCAACGAAACACACCACAGGGCAAACATCAACAGGGTCAGGCCCGCCACCAGTAGCACACTGAATGACGAAATATTGAGTTTCTTGAATTGGGACACGGCTTACTCGATATTTTGCACCTGTTCACGCATTTGTTCAATCAGGACCTTGAGATCAACTGCTTGCTGCGTGGTCAGGCTATCCTGCGACTTCGACCCCAACGTATTGGCCTCTCGATTGAGCTCCTGCATCAGGAAATCGAGTCTTCTACCTACCGCTTCGTCACGATCCAGAACATTTAACACCTCGGCTACATGAGTATCGAGCCGGTCGAGCTCCTCTTCAACATCGAGTTTCTGCGCCAGCATAACCAGCTCCTGTTCGAGTCGATCTTCATTTGCGTTCTCGCGCCACTGTTTCAATTTTTCATCGAGATTGGATTCCCATTTCTGGCGCAGCGCCGCCATCATTTCGGGTCGATGCTTGCGCACTTCACCCACGATCTCGCTGACCTGTGCACAACGGCTTCGAATTAACTCATCGAGCGCCTTACCTTCTGTCTCGCGACCCTGTTGTAACTGCTTCAGCGCAGACTCGAGACAGGATATCGCCAGTTCATTGAATGGGGTCAGATCCCGCTCGGTCTCGGCGATGACCCCGGGCCAGCTTAATATATCGGCAACCGATAGCTTGCTGCCCTCGTGCACGATATTCAGAATCTGCTGCTCTACTTTGCGCAAACTCAACACAATATCCTCGTTCAGGCTTATGTCGCGCTGCTGCTTCTGATCGAGCTTGTAACGCAAACCCAGATCAACCTTGCCACGCGTCAGGTACTTTGCCAGTAGCTTACGGACCTCGGGCTCCAAATGCCGGAAATCTTCGGGCACCTTGATGCCAGACTCGAGGTAGCGATGATTAACCGAGCGTAGTTCCCAGGTAATCGATCCGACCTTATTGGTTTCCTCTACCCGGGCAAAGCCGGTCATGCTTCGTATCACAATGTGAGTCTCAGTGTATTTGCAACCGGCATCATAGCCTATTTTCCCAATTCGCTTAACCCGCATATCACATCGGAGTTAAATGTTGCGGACGGCTATAACCTCGATGAGTATAATTGCCGCTCTTTTTACGGAGACGAAATAATGCGACCCAGTGCCCGTGCCGCGGATGAACTAAGACCTGTCAAGATTTCGCGAGACTATATTAAACACGCCGATGGTTCAGTGTTGATTGAATTTGGTGACACCCGGGTCATCTGCACCGCTTCGGTAGAAAACTCGGTACCCGGATTTTTACGCGGTAAGGGGAAAGGCTGGGTTACTGCCGAATATGGCATGCTGCCGCGTTCGACCGGAAGTCGCATGCGGCGCGAGGCAAGTTCAGGCCGCCAGGGCGGACGCACCATGGAGATCCAGCGCCTGATAGGACGTGCGTTACGCGCCAGCATCAATACCGAAAAACTGGGTGAACGAACCATCACCATAGATTGTGACGTCATCCAGGCCGATGGTGGCACTCGCACGGCGTCCATTTCGGGAGCCTGGGTTGCACTTTCCGATGCGATCCAGAGCTTGCTAGAGGCAGGCGAACTTAAACAGAACCCGATCGAATGCCAGGTAGCCGCTATTTCGGTCGGCATCTACAAGGGTGAAGCGGTTCTCGATCTCGACTATGCCGAGGACTCGAACGCAGATACCGACATGAATGTTGTCATGAACAGCCAGGGAGGATTCATCGAAGTCCAGGGTACCGCCGAGGCGGCCGCTTTTTCAGACCAGGAATTGAGTAGCATGCTTGCACTGGCACGCGTCGGCATTAACCGCATCTTCGATTTCCAGATGAATTCGTGAAACGACTGGTACTGGCATCGGGAAATCCCGGCAAGCTGCACGAGTTGTCCGCGATTCTGGATGATCTCGGCTACGAACTACATCCGCAATCTGAATTCGACGTATCAGAGGTTGCAGAAACCGGAACCACGTTTGTCGAAAACGCGATTATCAAGGCACGTCATGCCGCCGCCCATACCGGCTTACCCGCGTTGGCGGATGACTCCGGTATAGAAGTCGATGCGCTCGATGGTGCGCCAGGTGTTTACAGTGCGCGCTTTTCCGGACCCGGCGCCGACGACGCGGCGAACAATGCCTTGCTAGTGGAAAAACTACGCGACCTACCGCCTATGGAACGCAGCGCACGTTATCGCGCTGTCATCGTTCTGATGCGCCACGCCGCAGACCCGTCACCGCTAATCTGCGAGGGAAGCTGGGAGGGCGTGATCCAGCTTGAGCCGGCTGGTAACGGTGGCTTTGGATACGATCCTTATTTTTATTTAACCGACCGGGAATGCACCAGCGCCCAATTGACTGCCGCCGAAAAGAACCGGCTCAGTCATCGCGGCAAGGCGCTCGCGGAATTGAAACGCAAGCTTTTAGAGCAAGGTGTTTAGCAGCAACCCACCGTTAGGACTCTATATCCACCTGCCCTGGTGTGAAAAGAAATGTCCCTATTGCGACTTTAATTCCCACCAGGCGGATTCGATTCCCGAACAGGCGTATGTCGGAGCATTGCTCAACGACCTTGAACAGGATCTGCCACTGATCTGGGGACGCAACATAGAATCCATCTTCATCGGCGGTGGTACACCCTCGCTATTTTCAGCCGCTGCCATCGAAGGGCTGTTTTCAGGGTTGCGCGCACTGCTGAATTTCGCACCCGCAATCGAAATCACGATGGAGTCTAATCCGGGCAGCGCCGACGCGGAAAACTATCGGGGCTACCGGGAGACTGGCGTTAATCGGCTCTCTATCGGGGTTCAAAGTTTCAACGACCAAAAGCTGCAAGCACTCGGTCGCGTTCACAACAGCACCGAGGCGCTACGCGCATTTGCTATCGCGCGCGAAGCGGGATTCGATAATATCAACCTGGACCTGATGTTTGGACTGCCTGCACAAAGCATCGAGGCGGCTGGCGATGACCTGGCGCAGGCGATCGACCTTGGGCCTGAACATATATCTCACTATCAACTAACACTCGAACCCAACACCATGTTTCACCACCAACCCCCATCGAATATGCCAGACGATGATCTGTGCTGGGAACAGCAAATTGCCTGCCAGGCATTACTTGAAAAACACGCTTATCGGCAATATGAAGTCTCCGCCTACTGCCTCGAGCAAAGAGAGTCCGAGCACAATATGAACTACTGGCAGTTTGGCGATTACGTTGGCATCGGTGCCGGTGCTCACGGCAAGATTACGCTGGGTAGCGAGAACCGCGTGATACGTCGGGTGCGGCAACGCCAACCCCGAGCCTACCTCGAGCATGGCGGCCGGAACACGATCACCAGTGAAACCACGCTCAGTGAAGACGATCTACGTTTCGAATTCATGCTGAACGCATTGCGGCTCAAAAACGGCTTCCAAACCCGTTTATTTCACGACAATACCGGATTATCGCTAAATTCGCTGCTGCCAGGGCTGGAACTGGCGCGTGACAAGGGTTTGATCGATTTTAATCACGAAATAATCTTCCCCACCAGGCTTGGATTTTATCATTTAAACGACCTGCAGGCCCTTTTCCTACAGCAACAAACGGCAAAAAGGAAGCCATTCTTCGATTCCACCGAGGGAATTACTCACAACTGAAATATCAACACGAATAATGTCAAGCGCTTTTTCAAATTTTTCGTTCGTTTACAGTCGAATTTTTTAAGTGATTGATTTTTAAGTATTTTATAAGTTGGTTAAAAAATGACTAATCTAACAAAAACCCAGGGTTTCTCAGGGTTTGGCTATCCCAGAATATAGTTATGCACAAAGTTATCCACAGTTTTTGTGGATAAGATCAGAACCGACAGTCGGCTCAAGGTTTTATAAATTTTTAGTCATAAAACACTTTAAGTTTCGCGCCTAAGTCGTGTCGAAAAACGGTCGGTAACGACCAGAAAACACTTGCACTTTTGCCATTAAACGGTCAAAATCCCCGCCCTTTAGCGCCAGCATAGATAGCAACAAGCAACATGAAACAAGAAATTCATCCCGAATATAGAGATGTCGTGTTCCAGGACATTTCGTCTGATTTTGCGATCCTGACCAAATCGACCGTTCCTACCAGGGAAACCATCAAGTGGGAAGACGGTAAAGAGTATCCATTGCTGAAGCTTGAAATTTCGAGCCAGTCGCATCCGTTTTACACGGGCAAGCAGCACATTCTGCAAACCGCGAAACAGGTCGACAAGTTCCGTCAACGCTACGGCAAGTAGGCGCGAATATTGATTCCGAAAAGGGTGCCGGGGGCACCCTTTTTTTTGTCTTGAATAAAGCGCACCAGCACCCAATAATTCACGCATGAAGTTTATTTATATCCTGATCCTTACACTGAGCCTTGGGCTCGGTGCCTGTGCGCTCAACCCGGTTACCGGCGAGCGTGATTTCGCGATGGTGTCAGAAACCGAGGAGATTGAGCAGGGACGTCGCTACCATAAAGAGATCATTGCCAATTACGGCGTTTATGACAATCCCGCGCTACAGCAATATGTGAATCGTATCGGCCAGGAGCTGGCGGCAAAGAGTCATCGCGCGCACCTGGAGTTTACCTTTACGGTACTGGATTCCCCGGATATCAACGCGTTTGCGTTACCCGGAGGCTATGTTTACGTCACACGGGGCATCATGGCCTACCTCGATTCCGAGGCTGAACTCGCCGGGGTACTGGGACATGAAATCGGTCATGTCACCGCGCGCCACTCGGTACGCCAACAAGCGGGGCAGTTTGCTTCGACCCTGCTCAGCGTATTAATCACCGCGACTACCGGCCAGCAGACACTGGGCAATCTCAGTCAACAACTCAGTACGGGCCTGATTCGCGGCTACGGCCGCGATCACGAGTTGGAAGCCGATCGCCTGGGTGCTGAGTATCTGCATATTGTCGGTTACGATCCGGAAAACATGCTCGAAGTCATCGGCGTACTCAAGGACCAGGAAGTCTATGAAAAGGCGCTGGCGGCAAAGGAAAAACGCCCCGCTAATATCTATCATGGTGTTTACTCGACCCATCCGCGCAACGATGATCGGCTAAAAACCGTGGTGCGTGCCGCGAAAAAACTCTCCGTCAAGACATACCGCGACAACAACCAGGCGGGCTACGAGGGTATGATCGATGGCCTGGCCTGGGGTTCCAGCCTCAAGCAGGGCATCGTCGCCAACAACCGCTTTTCACATCCCGAGCTCGCTATTGGGCTGCAGCTTCCTAAAGGCTGGAAAGTCGACAATAATCCGCAGTTCCTACAAGCCAGGAATTCTGAGACCGGTGCGCTGGTTCAGATCGGAGTCACGTCACTAAACAAGGATGAATCACTGGAGGGGCTGTTAAAACGCCTGGCTAAAAGCAAAGAATTGAAGGTCAGCAAGAAAGATTACGGTGTTACCGCAAGCACCCGCGCCAAGCCGAGCGGCGGCGATTATCAACCTGCCCGCATCAGCGCTATCGAGCTCGACAACTCGCAGGCCCTGACCCTGTTTGGTACCTCGACCAGGGATCACTTTTCCGACACCGACAAACAACTACTCAACATCAATCAAAGCTTTCGCCATCTGAACCAGGCGCAAATCGATGCGATCAAGGCACCCCGACTTAAAATAGTCCGGCGCAGCGTCCAGAGTTTTGAAGCCCTGGCTGAGCAAAGTGCGCTTGAATACGAGGCGGTAAACACTTTACGCCTGCTCAACCGTGCCTTCCCCAAGGGGGATATCGCAGCACTTGATAAGCTTAAGACCATAACGATTGATGACTAGCCGTCGCCTCGCAAAATTGCTTGTATGCGCCGTATTTAGCTGCACCTCTGCCGCCTCCGCAACGGTGGACGCGGTATGTAAAAAGATCTCCGGCAAACTGGGCAGCGTGAGTTACGAGGAATGTTCAGTTCTCGAGATGACGGCGAGCGGTTACAGTTCGGTGAATGGTGTGCCGCTGCTGATTAAAGAATACCCACCGCTTAACCAACGCAAACCCAGGGGACGAATTCTCCTCGTTGGCGGCACCCACGGAGATGAGCTCGCCGCGATCAGCATCGTATTTAAATGGATGCATACTTTAGAGAAGCATCACTCAGGGCTCTTTCACTGGCGTATCAATCCGCTGATGAACCCTGACGGCGCGTTGCGACCGAAGCACCAGCGCACCAATGCAAACGGTGTAGATTTAAACCGAAATTTCTCTACTCCCGATAGCCATAATGGAGCCGCACTCGAATACTGGAAGGTCAAAACCTATGAGAACGAGCGACGCTATCCTGGATCTTATCCACTGAGTGAACCGGAAACCAACTGGTTGCACCAGGAAATTGAACAATTCAAACCGGACGTTGTAATCGCGGTGCACGCACCCTACTCGCTGGTTGACTACGATGCACCCAGTCGAAAAAATGCACCCAGTCGCATCGGGCACTTATACAAGAATCTGATGGGGACCTACCCCGGGTCACTCGGCAACTACGCCGGGATTCACCTTGGCGTTCCGGTTATAACACTGGAATTACCGCATGCCGGCATCATGCCGACCAGGAAACAAATCAGTCGCCTATGGACCGACCTGGTGCGCTGGCTGGTACGCAATGTCTGACCCTTCGTCATTGCCGGGCAGGCGGGAATCTCATAATGGTCTAAAATTTCAATATTCACGCTTGCGCGAGAATGACGCATTTATTATTACTCGCTCAGCGCTTTTCTGGAGATGAGGCGCTAACCAGCGCCCTGTCCCAATCGCCCAAATTATGCGATATTTGATGTTATCAACTGAAGTAGAGACAAAATAGTGTCCAGTTACCCCTACACTCGCAAACGACGCATGCGCCGCGACGATTTCTCCAGACGCCTGATGCGCGAAAATAGCTTGAGCGCCAGCGATTTTATTTATCCGATGTTCATTCTCGATGGCGAGCAAAAACGTGAAGCCGTCGAATCGATGCCTGGTATCGAACGTGTCAGCATCGATTTGCTGCTCGAAGAAGCGAATGAAATTTCCGCACTCGGCATTCCGGCGATCGCACTATTCCCGGTCGTCGACGAATCCGGCAAGAGCGACAGCGCCGATGAGGCCTGGAATCCTGACGGCCTGGTACAACGCGCGGTGCACGCAGTTAAAACCGCGCAACCCGATCTCGGCGTCATCACCGATGTCGCGCTAGACCCTTACACCAGCCATGGACAGGATGGACTACTCGATGAAAGTGGTTATGTCACCAACGACGCAACCGTCGCGGTACTGGTGAAACAGGCGCTGTCACATGCTGATGCCGGAGCTGACGTGGTCGCGCCCTCCGATATGATGGACGGCCGCATCGCTGCCATTCGTAAGGCGCTCGAATCTAGCGGTCATCTAAATACCAGGATTCTCGCCTACGCTGCCAAGTACGCGTCGAGTTTTTACGGGCCATTTCGGGACGCGGTGGGATCCGCAGGTAACCTCGGGGGCGGTAACAAGTACAGCTACCAGATGGATCCGGCCAATACCAATGAAGCCTTGTACGAAGTCGCACTCGATATCGACGAAGGCGCCGACATGGTCATGATTAAACCCGGTCTCCCCTATCTTGATATCGTGCGGCGAGTGAGCGAAGAGTTACAATTCCCAACCTTTGTCTACCAGGTGAGTGGCGAGTACGCGATGCTCAAAGCCGCTGGTCAAAATGGCTGGATCGATGAAAAGGCCTGCGTGCTGGAAGCGTTATTGTCGATGAAACGCGCCGGCGCCAATGGTATTTTGACTTATTTTGCCAAAACGGCGGCTGCCTGGTTGCAGGAAAAATAGTGCCAGGCCAGGTCGATCGATATGCCGTGGTCGGCAACCCGGTTGCTCACAGTCTGTCACCTCGAATCCATGCATCCTTTGCCACACAAACCGGACAAGATCTTAGTTACGAAGCGATCGAAATTCCAATCGGCACTTTTGAGAAGGGTATTCGTGACCTGCAACAACAGGGTTATCTTGGAGTAAACGTCACGGTTCCCTTTAAACGCGAAGCCTGGGAACTTTGTGACCGTTTAAGCACACGCGCCGAGAACGCCGGTGCAGTAAACACCCTGAGTTTTACCCCTGACGCCAAAATTGCTGGAGACAACACCGATGGCCTGGGCCTAACGAGGGATCTGACAAATAATTTACAGGTTTCGATCGAACAGCGAAAAATTCTCGTACTCGGCGCCGGCGGTGCGGTCCGTGGAGTGCTCGGTCCAATTCTCGAGCTATCACCGCACAGCTTGACAATTGCAAATCGAACCATTGAAAAGGCGAAAGCACTGGCACGGGATTTCGGCAAGCACGGTGACATCCAGGTGGTCGCTTACGATGCTTTCGCAAACGCCACCTATGACCTGATTATCAACGGCACTGCGGCCGGATTAAACAATGAAGTACCACCGATTCCAAATACCGTGTTAGGCGACGACGTGGTTTGCTACGACATGATGTATAACATCAACGCGGCGACGGCATTTGTCGACTGGGCATCGTCACGTGGTGTGGCAAAAGCTTTTGACGGACTGGGCATGCTGGTAGAGCAAGCCGCCGCTGCATTTGCGATCTGGCGCGGTATGAACCCCGAAACCGTGGCGGTCATCGAGTCCCTGCGGAGCGGATGAAAAGAGACTCGCAGTCCGCTTTCGGTATTGTCATCCCGCGCTATTCTCGTCATCCCCGCGTAAGCGGCGGTCCGAGGTATCGGGATCTCGCGATCGAGAAGGACGATTATTTGCAATTGCAGTTGAGCCGGTATTTCTAGCGCGGAGTATGAGCTGGCGGAGGGAGTAAAGCATAACCCCACCGCCAGCTTTGCTTAGTAGTCACCGAATCCGTTTGCCGCGAGTGCCCGCCTGGCCCAGATGTCGATCTCGTCGACGAAGGTTTCGAACAGTGATTCACCGCCTGGTGCGTCGTCGGGCGCCGTGCTCGTATCGGCAGAACCGGGTTCCGCGGCCGGCAGACCCGACACGGGGCCTGCCGGCAACTGATAAAAGACCTCCGGCTTCATTTACGTTCTACCTGGACGTCGATGTTGACGCCGTTTTTGAGCGTGTTGAACACCGGCGAGAAATCCGCCAGCGCGCGGATGGCATCGATGTCGCCTTCGGCTGCATCGACGCGAAACTTCGCGCGGATGCCGGTGTAACCTTTCGGCGTTTCCGGGTTCAGTCCGAGAAAGCCGTTCAGGTCGAGATCGCCCTCGAGTTCACTTGTCATCGCCTCGATGCGGATCCCGCGCACCGCCGCATGGGCCATCATCGAGGTCGTCAGGCACGAAGCCAGCGCGTGCAGCAAGTACTCCACCGGGTTGGCGCCGTCGTCATTGCCGGCGAGGATCGGCGGTTCATCGGCGATCATCGTGAACGGCTGGCGGTGCGCGATTTCCTGCGCGGCGCCGTAAAACCCGGTCACCCGGCTTTCATTACGCGCGCCGTCGACCCAGCTATTGCTGGCACGAAAACGGCACACCCCCAGTTCGGGCTCGGCCTGGACCGCGCCGACGGTGCCGCCAAGCACCTCGAGGTCGACGCCGTTGACGACATTGGTTGCCTCGCTTTGCGAACTTTGTTGTTGCGTGTTGCTTTGAGTCATGTGTTTGCTCCTGTTTCGTTAATTGGTTACCCCCTTAAAGCGCAATCGCGCCGGGGTGGATACATGATCAGGGATTGACACGTATTAAATAAGATGCATAAATGACTAAAACGCGCTATTTGTGCCACTAAATTGGAATTATTATGAAAGAAGACGCTAGAAAACCAGTAGAAGTGTTGGTTCTGGCAATTCCGGAGACCGCCGGTTCTGCCCTTTACGGCATGGTCGACGTGCTCTCGGCGACCGGTAACCTGTGGCAAACGCTGGTGCGCAGCGGGGATGAAAGCAAACGCTTCCGGGTGCGTATCCTGTCCCCGAAGGAACAGCCGTTTACCTGCGGCAACGGCATCCCGGTCAATCCGCAGGTATCGCTCGCCGACGATCCATCGGCCGAAATCGTGATCCTGCCCGAGATCTGGCTGGGACCGGATGAATCGCTGCACGGCCGCTATCCGGCATTGATCGAGTGGCTGCGGCGAAAGTACGCCGAGGGTGCTGAACTCTACTCGGCATGTTCGGGCTCGATCCTGCTGGCCGAAACCGGCCTGCTCGACGGCCGCGCCGCAACCTCTCACTGGGGCTACGCGGACATGTTTCGAGACAATTATCCGCGTGTCAGATTCGATCCCGCCTCGAATCTGGTCTACGCTGACGAGACCGGACGTATCGTGAGCGCGGGCGGCACCACGTCGTGGCATGATCTTGCACTGCACGTCATCGCGCGCCACGCAAGCCCGGGGGACGCGCTGCACATAGCCAAGGTCTATCTGCTCAAGTGGCACCCGGAAGGGCAGCTGCCCTACACCGGCCTGGTGCGACGTGCACCGCATGCCGATTCGATCGCCAAACATTGCGAAACCTGGCTCGCCGAACACTTCCGCGAAATCGACGCGATCAAACAACTGCTCGGGGAAATCGACGTACCCGAGCGCTCGCTGAAGCGGCGATTCAAGGCGGCCACCGGAGCCACCTTGATCGAGTATTTGCAGAACCTGCGCATCGAGGAAGCCAAGAGATTGCTCGAACAGGGGGAGCTACCGATCGACGAGGTCAGCGAAGCGGCCGGTTATCTAGATATCTCGTTTTTCCGACGCTTGTTCAAGCGCCTGACCGGGCTCACCCCGGGTCAGTACCGGCGCATGTTTCAGCCCTTGCAGCTTGCGAACACCTAATTAGACCAGGGATCAGCCGGGCCGCAAGCCATTGATAGACAAATAGGTATACTGTCCCCGGAATTCGCTCTAACACCTTGAATCAAAGGGGTCAGTGTCGATTGATTTGGAATGGATTTCAATCGACACTGACCCCTTTGATTCCGGTTATATGCGTCTGTCAAAACGAGGGCTTCTCGGATGGCTCTTCTCGCAAAGAACATATATTCCCATCTGGATCCATGAAATCCCCGACTGTTCCCCAAACTTCCTTTCTAATTTTTACTCGTATATTTTTGTCGATGAGTTCCTGTGCTGCGACTTCGACATTATTAACATTGAATCTAAACCAAACTGAATTTTGGTTTAGGTTTTTACCAGATGGAATTGCCGTACCCCCAGTTTCGATCATTAGATATGTATCCTTGCCGAGGCTCATAATAGTAAGTTTTGAGTGTTTATCGTCAAGAACCTCTAGTATCGGAAGTTCCAATACTTCCGAATAGAATGCTACGCACTCATTGTATTTTTCGGTGCAAAGTATTACGCCGGTTCTTTCATATTTCATTGTGTGAGACTCTTGTGCCTATAACGCCTCGCATCAGCGACCAGGCGTTAGCCAGGTCCGTCTGCATGTGCTTGTTATGTGTGATCTGTACAAATCCATGCCGCGTAACTTCACTCTGTTTTTGGTTTTGCAAGGAATACAAACGGAATGGCGAGCGGGCCAAACAACGCACCCATTACGGCCCAGAAAACGGGTTTGGCACCCCGGCGCTTTGCAATTCGGTGGCACAAAATAACGCAAGCAATATTTATTGCTGCCGATGCTATGAGCAGTTCCATTTTAGTGTTTGCACTTTCAGGCTATTTGATAGATTTAAGTGATTAAATACGATACTCGTTTTTAGTAATATTTGATATCGATCCATGCTCATTATGTTTTCGAAAATTGCACAAACACATAACAGCCTATTTAATTCGGGAATTTGCCGGTTAAAATGGAATGAGAATCTTTTATTTCGCATGCCGTACATTCTTTCGTTAATGCGGATAGATTAAACAGGCAATTGCACCCTGTTTAAAATCGGGTAATTGATCGAATTAACATACTCCGATCAATGATGCACTGAAACCAAAGAAAAAGAAGGGGACGGTTCCAAATTTAAGATAGATTGCGGCTCGTGGGTCGCAATTACGGAGCCTCTGGATCCCGCGGTCAAGCCGCGGGATGACAATATAGTATCTAGCTGCGCATTTTATCGCCTGAGGGGTCGTACATGGGCCCTGCGACGACAAGGGCCGGATACATCTCCCCATTGATTTCGACCTCGAGTTCGGTGCCGTCAGCGGCGAATTCGGTGGGCACATAACCCAATGCCATCGATTTTTGCACGTGGTGGGCGTAGCCGCCCGAGGTAATATAACCGACACACTCGCCATCTTTCAGGATGGCCTCGTCGTTGGAGACATCTATGTCGTCGGTATCGATGGTCATCGCCACGAGCTTGATCATCGGCTCGGCGTCGCGTTCTTTGAGTGCAGCTTCTTTGCCGACGAAATCCTTGTCCCAATTGATGAACACATCGAGCCCCGATTGCGCGGCGGTGAAATCGGGGCGGAAATCGAGCGTCCACGCACCCCAGTTTTTCTCCAGGCGCATGCTCATCAGTGCGCGCAGGCCGTAGTGCGTTAGGCCAAGATCTTCACCCGCGTCGAGGATGGATTCATACAGTTTCAATTGATACTCCGGTTCGACGTATATTTCGTAGCCGAGCTCACCTGAGAATGACAAACGGTTCAGCACTGCCGGCACGGTGCCGACGAAGGTTCGCCGAATGTCACGAAACTTGAGACCCTCGCTGCTCACGTCGTCGCGAGTGATGCGTGACAGGAGTTCGCGTGCGTTCGGGCCGGACAGGCCGATGCCGTGATAGCGCCTGGATTCGTTGGCGTATCTGACGTCATAATCCTCGAGATGGCTCTCGAACCAGCGGCGGTGCATTTCCTGCGCGGCACCGGAACCGAAGATCATGAAATCGTCATCGGCAAAACACGCAATTGTCAAATCGCCGTAGAGTTTGCCCTTGTGCGTCAGCATCGGGCTCAAAGTGATGCGCCCCGGTTTCGGTACGTTACCGGCCATGACATGGTCGAGAAACTTGCGAGCATCGGGGCCTTTGATCGAATGCTTGGCGAAATTCGCGATTTCGGTGATTCCGACCGCCTCGCGTACTGCCTTGACTTCGCGCGCGACGTAGTCGTGTGCGCGCGAGCGGCGGAAGGTCGGCTCTTCGTGCGCATCGTCGGGGCCGTCG
This sequence comes from uncultured Gammaproteobacteria bacterium, assembly GCA_964196225.1. Classification (GTDB taxonomy): domain Bacteria; phylum Pseudomonadota; class Gammaproteobacteria. Next base: position 46,706 of record CAXMSP010000184.1, read on the forward strand.
GCGAACCACAATGCTGCTTCGAGGCCAAACCCGTCACCCCAGACCGCGCCCTTGGCGGTCAGGCGATCATAGATCGACGTGGTGCGCATGCAGCGGCCCTTGGGCAGGGTTTCATTGGGGAAGGTCATGACGAAACGACGCTCGTAGTTCTCCGACGATTTGATCGTGCCGTAATCGGGTGATGCGTAATCGCCGAAGCGCGCGATGTCCATCGCCCAGACGTCGATTTCGGGTTCGCCGTCGATCATCCACTCGGCCAGGCACTTGCCGACGCCGCCGGCCTGGCAAAAGCCGGCCATGACGCCGACCGCGGCCCAGTAGTTGCGCATGCCGGGGACCGGCCCGATCATCGGGTTGCCGTCAGGACCAAACGTAAACGGGCCGTTGATCATGTCCTTGATGCCGGCATCGGCGAGTGCCGGGATGCGCTCGAAACCGAGTTCGAGGCGCTCGGCGATGTGGTCGAGCTGCGGTTCGAGCAGTTCGTGGCCGAAATCGTTCGGCGTGCCACCGACCATCCACGGCGTCGCCCTCGGCTCGTAGGTGCCGAGCAGCATGCCCTGCCCTTCCTGGCGGAAATAGATATTGCCCTCGTAGTCGATACCGGCCGGCAGACGCTCTTCGAGTTCCACGATTTGCGGGATGGCCTCGGTAATCAGGTAATGGTGTTCCATCGGCTGCACCGGCAGGTTCAAACCGGACAGGTGCCCGACTTCGCGCGCCCACAGGCCGCCGGCATTGACGATATGCTCGGCGTGAATCGTGCCGTCTTTGGTGACCACATCCCAGGTTCCATCCTTGCGCTGGTTGGTTTCGATCACCTGCGAATGCGTGTGGTATCTGCCGCCGAGTTTTTTCGCCGCCTTGGCGTAGGCATAGGTCACACCCGACGGGTCGATATCGCCGTCGAGCGGGTCCCATAGGGCCGCAACGTAGCTGCTCGTGTCGATCAGCGGGTGGCGCTCGGCGAGTTCCTTCAGGGAAATGAATTCCTGATCGAGCCCCATGTAACGTGCCTTGGAACGCTCGCGCTTGAGGTAGTCGTACCAGTCCTTGTTGGATGCCGCGTAAAAGCCGCCGGTGGCATGCATGCCGACCGACTGTCCAGACAGTTCTTCGAGTTCCTTGTAGAGGTTGATGGTGTAACCCTGCAGGCGCGAAATGTTCGGGTCTGACGATATGGTATGTATCTGCCCTGCGGCGTGCCACGACGAGCCGGAGGTGAGTTCATTGCGCTCCAGCAGGACCGTGTCCTTCCAGCCCATTTTGACCAGGTGGAACAGGATCGAACAGCCGACGACCCCCCCGCCGATGATGACTACTCTTGCTTGTGATTCCATCGTTTACCTCATATCTGTCATCCCCGCACAAGCGGGGATCTTGTAACTGTGCCATCCTCCTGAGATTCCCGCTTACGCGGGAATGACGCTATATGGCGGGAATGACGACCATAAATTCTTAGTACCAGGCGTCCGGTATTTCTTGTTTGCGTTTTTCGACATAGGCACGCAGTTCCTCGTCTTTCGCTGCATCGAGCGGCGGTGCCTCGTAATCTTTGAGTAACTGGTTCCAGCGATCATAGGCCCGGCGCGCGGTGTCCTTGCTGCCCTGCTCTTCCCAGCTTTCGACGTTTTCGCTGTCGGAAAGTTTAGCTTCGTAATACGCGGTTTCGTAATTCGCCATGGTGTGGCTGCAGCCGAGGAAGTGCCCCGCGGGTTCAACTTCGGCATAGGCATCGCGTGCGAGCGCATTGTCATCGAGCGGCAGACCGCCGAGCATAACCTGGTAAGCGCCTAAGCGATCCGCATCGATGACGAGTTTTTCATACCCGGTGCAAAGTCCACCTTCGAGCCAACCAGCCGCGTGCAGCACGAAATTGGCACCGCCGAGCACGGTGGACATCATCGAATCGGCGCTTTCGGCTGCGGCCTGCGCGTCGGGCAACTTGGATGCGGTCAACGAACCGCCGCATCGCAGCGGCACACCGAGCCGGCGGGCGAGCTGACCGATGACGAAATTCGACATCACCGGCTCCGGCATGCCAAAAGTCGGTGCGCCTGAGCGCAGGCTCATGGATGACAGGAAATTGCCGAGCACGAAGGGTGCGCCCTTGCGCACGAGCTGGGTAAACGCACCGACCATCATCGCCTCGGCGAAGGCTTGTGCGATCGATGCTGCGGTCGTAACCGGGCCCATCGCGCCGCCGAGGATAAAGGGTGCGACCACGAGTCCCTGATTCGCGCCACAATAGACTTGCGCCGCTTCGGTGACGACCTTGTCGACCAATAGCGGGGAATTCGTATTGACGTTGCCCATGATCACGCAGTTTTCTTCCATGAATTCCTCACCATGGAGAATGCGCGCCATATCGACGCAATCCTGCGCGCGGGATTTTTCGGTGATCGCGCCGAGATGCGGCTTGTCGTGATTTTTCATGTGCAGGTACACCATGTCGAGATGGCGCTTCGACACCGGCAGATCGCAGGGTTCGACGATGACCAGACTGCCATGATGCAGGCTCGGCAGCATGTGCACGAGTCGCGACAACTTGTCGAGATCCTCGATGGTGCCGTAACGCCGCCCGCCTTCGACGTCACGCACGAACGGCGGGCCGTAAACCGGCGCGAACACTTGCGACGTGCCGCCGATGTTTACACTACGCTCGGGGTTGCGTGCATGCTGGGTGAATTCAGAAGGTGCGCTCTGGCACAGTTCGCGGGCAACACCCTTGTCGAGGCGCACGCGGGTGCCCTTGACATCAGCGCCGGCTTCACGCCAGACTTCAAGTGCTTTCGGGTCGTCACGAAACTCGAGCCCGATCTCCTGGATGATCCAGTCGGCCTGCTCCTCCAGCGTGACCAGGCCTTCTTCACCGAGAAACTCGTAAAACGGAATTTGCCTCTTGATAAAAGCCGGGGCCACGCTTTGCTGGCGTTCGCGCGTGCGGCCACCGCGTCGGCGACCCGTGGAACGCGCTGCTTTCGTTTTTGCTGTGTCGCTCACGACTGGCTCCCGGTCTTCAGGACCAGCATTATAACAACCAGTTAATCCGCCTTGCGACCGAATTCTAATCCTGGCGAGGATCAAAATCCCGCCCGTATCTGTCTAATTTTCTGGTTAAACCTATTGGACTTATCGCGGGGTCGGGCAGTTATAATACGCACATCGAATATTTCGGGTGATACTCCATGCGAAACCATCAGCTCCCGGGCCGCTCGGTCGTCATGTCGACCGAGGCCATGGCCGCCACCAGCCAACCAATGGCAACCGAAACCGCGTTGCGGGTAATGCGCGATGGCGGTAACGCACTCGATGCGGCGATTGCTGCGAGCGCCGTTCTTTCGGTGGTCGAATCCTATTCAACCGGCATCGGTGGCGATTGCTTCATCCTCTACCACGAGGCTGCGACCGACACGCTGCACGCGCTGAATGGCAGCGGCCGGGCACCGGCTGCCGCCACTGCAGCAACGATTCGGGCCCGGGGATTCGATACCATGCCAGTACAGGGCATCCTGTCGGTCACCGTGCCCGGTGCCATCGATGCCTGGCACCAGGCCAATCAGAAACTCGGCAAGCTCGATTTCGCATCCCTGCTGCAACCCGCAATCCACTATGCCGAACAGGGTTACGCGGTCACACCGATCATCGCCCACAACTGGAAAAGCGACAAACACCCCTGGGGAAACAACGAGGCGTTGCTTGCCGCGACCCCTGAAACCAGCGCAGCTTACCTGGTTGACGGCAAGGCCCCCGCCGCTGGCACAATTCACCGGCAACCCGACCTCGGACGCAGCTTGCGGACCATCGCCAGCCAGGGTCGAGATGGGTTCTACCGGGGTGAAATTGCCGCGGAGATCGTGCGCTTCAGCAAAGCGCATGACGGTTTGTTCAGCCTCGAAGATTTCGCCAATCACGAATCCGAATGGGTTGAACCAATCAGCAGCAACTACCGCGGTTACGACGTGTTCGAAATCCCACCCAACGGCCAGGGCATCACGACCCTGATGGCGCTGAACATCCTCGCCCAAACCGACGTCTCAAAACTGCCGCATCTGGGCGCCGATCATATCCAGTTGTTAAGTGAAGCTTTTGCACTGGCCATGACCGAGCGCGACCGTTTCATTGGAGATCCGGTATTTAACGAGCTACCGGTTGCGCAATTATTAGCGAATGAATTTGCACAAGCCCAGTATGCCCGCATCAACCTCGGCAAAGCGCTCTCGCACCCGGTTAAATCGGCGTTACCGAATCACCATGATACGGTTTACCTCAGCGTGGTCGACAAGGATCGCAACGCCTGTTCGTTCATCAACAGCGTGTTTTCTTCGTGGGGCAGCGGCCTCGTGGCTGGCTCCACCGGTATTAACCTGCAAAACCGGGGTTCGGGTTTTAGCCTCGAGGAAGGTCACTTCAACCAGATAGAGCCCAACAAGCGGCCCATGCATACCATCATTCCCGCCATGGTCTACCGCGAGGGGAAACCGGTGCTCTGCTTCGGCGTGATGGGCGGCCAGTACCAGGCGATGGGACAAGCCTATGTTCTGTCCAACTGGATCGACTACGGCATGGATATCCAACAGGCGCTGGACGCGGCGCGATTCTTCCTTTACGCAGGCGTGCTTGAAGTTGAAACCGGTGTGCCCGAAACCACTCGAGCCGAGTTATCGGCGCGGGGACATAACGTGGTTCCGGCCGAGTCACCCTGGGGCGGCGGGCAGGCCATCGTCATCGACTGGGAAAACGGCGTGCTCCACGGCGGTTCCGAACCCCGCAAGGATGGCCACGCCGCTGGCTTCTAAGGTCTACCGGGACTTAGCTGACTACCCTCTGGTACTGCATTAATTCTCCTTCGACAAGATACAGACCCGGATACCATTCCCTTAAGGGACCAGGTTCGATATTTGTGATGCAATTCCTAATCCTGATTAAGAATTACTTTAAGATATACTCTTTACCCAAGATTGATCCCAATGTTTGATTGGTTCTCCAGGCAGTGTAGAGAGCAAAAACGTAAAGATGCTCATGAAAAAGAGTTGAAGAAAACTCTCGCAAGTAAAGTAGCGCACTATGAAAAATACGTTGATTCAGCCCACGATGATTTCACCGAGGTTGCTATAAATGGTAAAAAAGTTCGCGTCGCAAAAGAACAGATAACAATAAATGGCCTCTGGTCACAGCAGAATGCCAAGCCGCCCAAGTGACCTATTCACTCATAGATATCAGAACCCCCACATAGTTTCACTTCGCATCGACCTGCGATTGCAGGCCTTGAGCTTTAAGCCGCAATTGCCCCAATAACCGACACTGCTTCTAGTTCTACCGGTGTCACAGAATACTCAGCATCGGACATCGAGATGTTCCGGATCAACTCCAAGCGATATGCCTGCCTCGATTGAACAGAAGATTCTTAAACGCAGTGGGAGAAACGCAGCCGTTTCAACTATCTCGATCCGAGACTAACCCAATCACCAGGATAATGGCGCGAACCTGGCCTGAATTTGTAGAGAATTCAGCAAAGTATTTTAACTATCCTAGACTCTATACAGATTCATCAGACTGGTTCTAATAACCCACAGTAAACATGACCACGGAAAGATCGGATACAATCGGTGAGCCTCTGGATGACACCAATACCGACACTGATGAAGAACAGATATTGGAGTCGATATCGAGGCTAAGCATCGAAGTAAATAGAATCGAGTCGACTACCGGACCTTCAAAACGCACCCACTGTATGCGCACCGAAATCGAAAGACTTGAGAATCAATTAGCTTATTTCGAGAATCAGGCTAAAGATTGCACAGGTCAGGTTTCTCGAGATACTCCCTGAGAACAACCAGCGGCAATTGATCCGCACGACTCTAGCGTCTTTTTCACCGACTAACGAACACCTGATTTCATAACACCAGGGACTGGGGTCGGACAGTAGCGGAAATTCAGTAACCAGGAGTTCAGATTACCCGTTCGTGGACCAAAGCATCGAAGCAGCCTGGTCGATCTTGCGCCCAAATTCCAGTCGGCGCAGGCCCGCAGGAATATGAATGAACACTGGGAAGATTGCCCAGAAGAAAAGCAAGCCCATTAGAATGTAGCGGTAGCCATCCAGCAAACCTGGATCACTTTTGCCGAAGATTTCCTTGGTGTCATTGCGGTAGGCATAGCCGTTGAATTTACCAGAACGGCCTTCGTCTTCACCGGCAACGACGACATAGTCGCCGTTTTTCAGCACCCAGGGCTGTCCGAGGTTAAGATCGATAATGTTGTTCGAGCCCTGAATTTCAAATTGGACATTACGGACGTCGATCGCCCTGTAGGCTCGAACTGTACCTTCGATTTTGCGCAACATTCTAGTCATTCCAAAAAAAGTTTTCTTGTCCCAATACGTCCACAACAAAAACTAACAAGTACCTTCTTGCGGCGTCGCATTATCGACAATAAATAGCAGCTTTCAACAGGTTTTTTTGAATAATTCGATGGTTGATAATTTGTTCTCATTTGGTACAGGCCGATATTACCAGCCCTCTCTCCAAAGCAGGCGCTAAAAAGCCCTATCCGTTCTTCCGAGAACGACCACTTGCAAGCGGCGATACCCCCTGATTTCATCTATCTTTAGTGTTTCGCACAAATTCATTCGTTGATCATTTCACAATTCAATTTAACACCTAATCGGAATCACAAGGTAATGCTTTTTGGATCAACCGTATCGGATATCTAACCCTTTGGTACCGCCAAATAAAACTTTTAGAGCATTAGTTGCTATATGCAACTTAGAACCTATGATTTGCGAATCTTACAAATAACAACTTAACTGGGGATCAGACAATGAATGCGATTTCAAAAGGGCTGCTGGTGATACTCGCGCTAACAAGTTCAATTGCCAGCGCTGATTTTTTAGGTGAAGCCGATGATAACTATCTCGGGGTTCAAATGACGATGCCACTCGATTCGAAATCCATGGGCATATTTTCAGGCCACAATCAATATAATTACCTGCTGATCGGGCAGAAAGATGGCATCAAAGAGGGAATTGCACTGACTCAAGATAGCAGCGGAAATAAAACCCTGAACTATCTGAGGCCGTCTGCCACATTCGATATTATCGATAGCAGGCTTCCGGAATATGCAGTGCCTATTTTAAGACTCGATGGGGAAGCCAGTACCAATAATAATTCGGCAAATTATGCCGCAGCAGGATTAGTGGCACTCCTGGTCGTCGGGATAATTGTTAAACACGATCTTGAAAAAGACTGGAAAGAAACAGATTGAGCCCAGATTTATCTCAAGAGTGCGCTCCCGTGTCCAACAATCGCTTATTACGCAATTGAATGCTACTCGGGTAAAGGCTCGTCCAGGTTATAACAAGTTAAGTGAACCTTCCACAACCCGTCCTCTCCACGCCTGTAAATGTCGACATACTTCGCCGCGATTCGCTTAGTGGACCCTTCCTTGGTTGGGACGTCAAATTCGGCTCTTCCAACATGGTAGGCCAGTTTGCCATCCGATCCGATTTCCACCGTCGAAAGGCTAATATTTCGCCAACCAGCATCCCACATTTCTCGGTATCCCTGCACTACAGCTTCGCTACCGCCGACGGATGCTGGACTATCGGGTGCCATCATCATCGCATTGTCTTCGTGCATCGTTTTGAGTGCATCCATGTCGCCGCGGTTGAAAGTCTCACTGAATTCGGCGTCAATCTCTTTGATCTGCTGCTCAAGTGTCATAGTTGCTCTCCATTGGTAGGGGCGAATTATAATATCACGCCGCAATAACGATTTCGCCGTAGGTCTCTTTTGGGTCGTTAGCAGAAGCCTGCTTCCTCCTTGACGAGGATTCGTTTTCTCGTAAGCGGACACTCAGGATTCAGTCCGTAATCTCTGATTTCGGCACAAAGCCGACTTTTGTGTAGTGGTAAATAGTTAGCCAGAAAAGTTTGTTAAAACCGCTAATTTCCGAGTAGGATGCTCAATCTTATAGCGTATTTAAAACGATAATTAATTCTCCGGAATCAATGCCCACATTTACCGTTCGTTTAACCGTTTGTTTAAAAATATCGCCCCTCCATGCTGTTACGACTAATTCGTGGTTACCGGGTCCCAATCCGGTAAATCGAAATTCGCCACTGGCATTGGCGCTGACCTTGCGTGTCGAGCGGATTCTAACGCCATTTTCATGTAACGCCCAATTCAAAAAAATATCAGCGCCGTCAAAGATCTGACCGGATTCATCATATATACGGCCTACGAGATTGTGCGGGCCAAGATCAATGGTCAGGATGACCGGCACACCCGTATCAGGTTCAAATTTTAATCCAGCTGCTCTTAAAGTTTGCTGCCCCTTGATCGCTACCTTAAATCTTCCTAATGGAAATTCGGTCACGCTAAAGCTGCCATTCGCATCAGTTATGACCTTGGTAGTCCAAGAATCCTTTTCTACAGTCGTCACAGATAGCTCAATATTGGAAACTGGTCGATCATATGGATCTACAATTCTGCCAATAAGTATGCCGCGGGGAATTGACTCCAGAATGATGTTATGCACTTCCTGATCGGATCTCAGTTTAATCTGAGATTTGGTGTAGCGTTTAAACATTCCCTGTGGAGAGACTTTTAAAACATAATCCCAACCCGGCTTGATATCGATAAATTTGAACTCGCCAGAAATATCGGTGACTATCGAGTAGCGTGTTTTCTGTGAGGGTGAGTACAATACGACTGTTTCACCTGCAAGGTATTCTCCGGATTCAGTTCCTACCCACCCAGATAAGGTGATGTTTTCAATTGGGGTGGTTATATCTTGCGATTTTTCAGTGATCAATTGACCTTCAATTGTCGGTTGCACTTTCTGATTGCCATTGCCAAGAGGAATATTTTGACTGCTGGACTGATTTTCATCTCCTCTCTCTGACATGGATACAGTAGAGACCGGCTGATTTTGTTTGGGATACCAATCAACTAACGGATGGCTATAAAGCACCATCACGATCGCCGTTAGACCAATTAGCGAAACTATTAACAGTTTTCGATAACGCGTCATGGAGACATTGTACCGCAGTATTTTATAGTGACCGCATTTGTCTCCCACTGACGCCCTTTATAATTTCAGATTACGGGGTTCCAATGAGAATACCAATGGATTGCTGAGACAGTATCTTCCAAAGGGGACTGATTTATCGTTACACCCTCAGGCTAAACTCAATGCCGTGGCGCGTCAGCTAAATGAACGTCCCCGTAAAACGTTAGAGTTCGAGACACCGGCAGAGAGATTTAACGCATGTGTTGCATCGACCGGTTGAGATGGCAGCCAAAAGCGGACCCCTGGTTCCATTTTCTATACTGGAGGAAGTGATTACACATGCACATGATATAAATACCGCCTGAGATCATTGGTTTCGATCGCTGGTAAAAACTCGGTATCCGCATCTTTGATCCAGTGTTGGTAGATCAATCCGTTACCTTCGTCATCGAAGTCCTTTTTTAGCTCAAGCATAGTTTTTTTCACACTTGGCCAAAAGTCGAGAAACGACTCTGTCCGATCAACAGATTGATAGTCAAGTTGCAGCTTTTTGAGCGCCGCGGCGACGTAGGTATTATCGATTTCCAGTTCCTCAGGACTATCACAATATTCGAGTATGTGAACAATCGAAATGATTAGCTGCCCGCCAGGTTTTAGCGTTCGGATTATTCTCTTCAGTGCGTCATAAGTGTCGTTTACCCAATAGATTGTATCAACGGAAATCGCTGCATCGTAGGACTGAGGCTCTAAGTCAAGTGTATTCAGATCGGCCTCGATAAAATTTAACTGGCCGTGTTTAGTCTCGGTGCGGGCCTCGGCGGTGGAAATAGCAATTGCTGAAGAATCTAATCCGGTTATATGGGCACCAGTCTGATCAGAGATGTACTCAGATATTCCCCCGGCTCCACAACCCAGATCTAGCAACCGCTGACCTGGTTTCAATTCCAGTCGATCGAGAAGGTCACGAAGCGCATCCATGTCCAACAAACCTTCCTGGCATAAATCCAATCCATAAACCTGCTCACAAAAGCGTGTATGCGCGCGGCTTGCGTGAGCTTTATCGTAGAATTGTTGGTAGTAGTACCAAAAATTATCCGGTCGTTGTTCGCGATAACTGCGAGCTATGGGACGCCCGGACTCCGTCAGGTGATAACCAGCGTCGTTACCAGTTATGACACCTTTGTCGATAAGGGTGGGAAAAGCCTCCGACCAGTCCTCGAGATAGATCCAGTAGCATTGTCCGCTTTCCTCAAGAGAATTTCTGTCGACGGAACTACCCGATGTTTCAGCACCGAAGAGAGTCGCAAGAATCTGAATCTCGGCTTCACTAAAAAGCATTTTCTGCCCTTCTATTCGTCTGTGTGATGTCGATTCTACAGATTTACAACAGTAGCTGTTAACTAAACCAGGAGCGATCTATATCGAAAAAGAGGCACTCAGTTCCTATTCCTCATAAGCAGACCCTCGCAATCCGCCGGCGTGGGGCAATCTTCGGCCAACAACGGTCACTGGGTGTAAATCCCTGACTATCGTTATATATGTTATCGTGCCTACAATGCAGGCATTTGAACATGTCACAAATGAGTAATACCCGGAGGTAATAATGAATGCGGAAGAGCTCAAATCACTCCAGGCTCCCCTAAAACAGAAGTACCTAAATCAACCAGAAACAGCAATGATTACCCTTAAGGCAAATGCTCGTATCGGTGAAGGAATAACTTGTAAAATTGAAACGGGAAAAGCTCTTGCCGAGGCAGGACTTCATCCTGCTACAGGTGGTGATGGACATTCTTTGTGTTCAGGAGATATGTTACTGGAAGCGTTAGTTGCTTGTGCCGGAGTTACATTAAGAGCGGTAGCCACTGCAATAGGGGTGACTCTCCACGATGCCACGATAAGTGCGGAGGGCGATCTTGATTTTCGAGGAACCCTTGGAGTTTCAAAAGATGCGCCCGTTGGATTTAAGAGCATTCGGCTTCAATTCACGCTGGATAGCGATGGAGACGAAGAACAACTAGCCTCGTTGATGAAGCTAACAGAGCGTTATTGTGTGGTCTATCAAACATTATCGAATGCACCGGGGATCTCCGTTACCTATTGAATAGCCTGCCAGCTTTAACGCTTTGCTTTAATGCCTCCTTTGGGTCTTTATATGTCGTGTTATGCGGAATCCGAGGTCTGTTTTCTCCAAAGGAGATGCTCATTCGCATTCGCTGAGTGGCGATCTTCGGCCAGTTTCAGACGCCTACATTTCGACGATAATATGCTACCAGGCCAAATACCTTTTAATCGGGCGGTTAGGTGATATCGAAATATTACTGGAGTCAAATTTAGCGCCCTAAGCAAACCCTCAAAACATGACCCAGTATTGCTAGGCTCCGCTACCGATGACTGCAATTGCTTCTACTTCGACCAATAGCTCAGGCTTAATCAGCGCTGAAGTTTCATATGCAGCGCTGGCAGGAACTCCATTTGGAAATGCTTCGGTTCGAGCTCTGCCGAACTCTCCATATCCTGAAATATCAGTTAAGAATGTGGTAATTTTGATGACATCAGCCATCGAAGCTCCTGCACATTCAAGAGCCCCTTCTATGTTGATAAATACCTGCTTGGATTGTTCGTATACACTTCCAGCACCAATAACATTGCCGTCATTGTCAAAAGCCACAGTACCGGAAAGATAAATTGTATCCCCTACCTTCACTCCAGCGGAAATGTTTAGCTTCTTTGCCCAAGCCC
>CAXMSP010000185.1:0-8141 GCA_964196225.1 uncultured Gammaproteobacteria bacterium
CGCTCCAGCTCCACGTCCTTGCGGCTACCCAGCGTACTGCGTTTGGGGCGGATCAAGACGTCCTTGTAGTCGAGTTTGCTGTCGTCTTCAATTCTCATGAAAAGTAAGGTCTGCTTAGCGGACAGCGACGGACATTAGCATGATTCCATGCTCCGGAACAGGCTGCCCTGGTGGGAGTTAGTAATAATATAGCCTAATCTGGTCAACTTGATTCAGTCCCGTTACAGGCGTATTCTGATTTGCAACTCGTTACTACGGGGGCATACAAGATGAAACGGCATTTCTATGTAAGCGAGGATCTGGATGACCTCGACCGAATCGAAGAGGAACTCGAAACCAGGGGTGTGCATCGACCGCAGATTCACGTATTTAGCCGAGACGATACCGCGGTAGAGACCCACGACCATCTGCACAACGTCGATTCTGTTTTCAAAAGGGACGTGGTTCATGGAATCATAGTTGGCACCTGGATAGGTGTTGTCCTTGCCGCACTGGTACTAATCATAACTGCCTACAGCAACTGGCCCGAAGCTTATACCTGGATGCCGTTTATATTCCTGGCGGTGGTATTGTTAGGATTTAGCATCTGGTCTGGAGGTCTTTACGGTATTCAGGTGCCGCATCGCGATTTCAAACGGTTTGAGGCACAGTTGCGGGAAGGAAAGCACGTATTTATCGTCGATGTCGATCCGGAGCAGGAGGCCAGCCTGGCGAGAGTTGTCGAAAGACATCCCGGTCTGCAACTCGCCGGAACCGGTAGAGCGACCCCGCGTTGGATCGTGATGGGGCAGTACAATATCAAGAAATTCACCTCGGAAACTTTTCCGTAGGTATTTTCTGGAGTATTCAGAATCAGGGTTGATCTGACGTATTTGGTATGAGTCATGCTGGATAACAAGGCTGTCTGCAATGGTATATTGATTGACCTTGATGGGGTCATTTACCAGGGAGATCATCTGGTCGCGGGTGCGGTTGATGCGCTCGCATGGATCAGGCAGCAGAAAATCCTTCACCTGTTTGTTACCAATACCACGTCGCGTTCGCGCAGCGCATTACTGGAAAAATTCGAAACCCTGGGATTCAGTGCACAACTCGAAGAAGTAATGACGCCCGTGGTCGCCGCGACTCAATGGCTCGATCAGCACCAGCTACATAGCGCTGCATTATTTGTACCTTCCGGCACGCAACAGGACTTTGGCGATATCGAATCTATACCACTGGACCGAGATACAGTCGTCGATGCAGTGGTCATTGGTGACCTGGGAGAGGCCTGGGACTTCAAGTTACTAAACCGGGCCTTCAGGTTCCTGATGCAGGAACCGCGGCCCAAATTGATTGCACTTGGGATGACACGTTACTGGCGAGGACGGGATGGTCTGCAACTGGATGTTGCGCCCTTCGTCAAGGCGCTGGAACATGCCGCCTCCTGTGAAGCAGTGGTGGTCGGCAAACCCGCCCCGGCCTTTTTTGAATCATCGCTGGCTAGATTAGAGTGCAGTGCCGAACAAACCTTTATGATCGGGGACGATATCGTCGGTGATATCGATGCCGCGCAACGCTTCGGTATCCGAGGCATACAGGTCAGGACCGGCAAGTTTCGTGAGGCGGATTTAGACGGCGCGATAAAACCTTATGCGCTGCTCGACTCGTTTGCCGACCTGCCAGGTTGGTGGGCAAAAACCGCGACTAAAAGTTAACCTGCTTCAGATCAGGTTAACGCGCGTTCCAGGTCGGCAAAAGTATGAGCACGCGTCGACAGCTCGAGTTTTATGCCGGTTAATTTTTCGATGTGGGTTGCCGAAAACAAACCGATGACAATCTGATCGCCATTTTCATGGCTATGACAAACCAGCATGTGCTGTCGACCGGCTGTTTCAATGGTTTTTACGATATCACCAACACTTGCCTTGAGTACATCCGCTTTGCTTAAGGCTTCCAGTTGAGCGAGCGGTGTCATAATATCCTGCGCCAGGATTTCTTCGCGGGTGCCTCCATGCTCCTGAATATAGTGGATCGGTTTCTCGCCGAACAGGTCGGTATAAGTCACCAGGCCCTGTAGCACTGTGTCAGTCTCGGTTACGAATAGCAGGCGAACGCCACAGGCCATCATCCTGGCGTTGATCTGGTCGATGGTGGCGGTTGAGCTGATCGTAAAAGGCCGGACATGGGTAAAATCGGTATACACCAATTCGGCACTGTCATTGGGCGTCACCTGATCAGAATCAAGTGCCCGATGCTGCAGTATCGAGGTTCGTGGAGCAAGTAATTCATGCGGCAGGCTTTGGGAACTGCTGTTCATCGCTACTCCTCACAAATCGGTCGGGAGCACGATTATACCCGAAACAGCGCATTTGGCAGCGCTGATTTAAGACCCGATTTTAGCGGGTGCGGGGGCAGAGGCCATCAGCGCCGAAAAAGAATTCGATCTCTACGCTGGCGGTATCGGTTCCATCGGAGCCATGTACGGCGTTTTCGTCGACTGTCTGTGCGAAATCCGCGCGGATGGTGCCCGCAGCAGCGTCGGCTGGGTTGGTGGCGCCCATGACTTCGCGATTCTTTGCGATTGCATCTTCACCTTCCAGAACCTGCACCACTACCGGGCCGGAAGTCATGAACTCGACCAGGTCGTTGTAAAAAGGGCGCTCCTTGTGCACCGCGTAAAATTCACCTGCTTTCTCGGCGCTTAAGTGCTCCATGCGCGCGGCAATGATACGTAAACCGGCTTTTTCAAAGCGATTGTAAATTTCGCCAATGACGTTCTTGGCTACTGCGTCGGGTTTGATGATTGAAAGGGTACGTTCGACGGCCATTATTGAATCTCCGGGGAATGAAAAATGACGCGAATGATACTCCTTAGGGTACACTTATGCGACCTATTTTCAGGCTTCTAAAATGAAAACCGATAAGCACCTGCGCAAGCATTTAAAGCACTATCAGCCACCTGGCTTCGAGATCGCAAAAACGCAGCTGGTATTTCATCTTGACGAACATCGGACTCGAGTTAGCAGCTCGCTGCAGATGCGACGGACAACTCAGAACAGTGTCGCCGAACTGGTCCTCGATGGAATTGAGCTCGAACTTATCGAGTTGCGCGTGGACGGCAACTCACTGAAACCGGAAGACTATAACCTGGGATCCGAAACACTGACGATCAAGTCGGTTCCCGACCAGTTTGAGTTAAGTTGTGAAGTCGAAATCGACGCCGCGGCGAATACCCGCCTCGAAGGTTTATACCTGTCCAATGGAAACTTTTGCACCCAGTGCGAAGCGGAGAGTTTTCGCTACATTACCTACTACCTCGATCGTCCTGATGTAATGTCGGTGTTCAGCACCGAGATTCATGCCAACAAAAATACTTACCCGGTGTTGCTGTCGAACGGCAACCGGGTAGATAGCGGAGAGGATGGCGAACGCCACTGGGTAAGCTGGCATGACCCTTATCCCAAGCCCAGCTATCTATTCGCGCTGGTGGCCGGAGACCTGGCCTGCATTGAAGACCAGTTTACAACCTGCTCGGGGCGAGAGGTTCAGCTCCAAATTTTTACCGAACACCATAATCGTGACAAGTGTGATCATGCGATGACGTCGCTGCAAAAAGCGATGCGCTGGGACGAAGAAGTCTTCGGTCTCGAATATGACCTCGATCTTTACATGATCGTCGCGGTGGATGATTTCAATATGGGGGCAATGGAGAACAAGGGACTTAACGTATTCAACACCAAGTACGTGCTGGCGAACCCGCACACTGCTACGGACGACGATTACCTGGCTATCGAAGGCGTAATCGCGCACGAGTATTTTCATAACTGGACCGGTAACCGTGTCACCTGTCGCGACTGGTTTCAGCTAAGCCTTAAAGAAGGCCTGACGGTATTTCGCGACCAGGAATTCAGTGCGGACATGTTTTCACGCGCGATTCAGCGAATCAGTGATGTGCGCGGTTTACGCAATCACCAGTTTAGCGAGGACGCCGGGCCAATGGCACACCCGGTGCGACCTGCGTCTTACCAGGAAATCAACAATTTTTATACCGCGACTGTTTACAACAAAGGTGCGGAAGTGGTGCGCATGATGCATTGCCTGCTGGGCGCGGATAATTTCCGCAAGGGGATGGATTTATACTTCAAGCGTCATGACGGCCAGGCGGTTACGACCGATGATTTTCGCGCCGCGATGCAGGACGCTTCGGGCATCGACCTGGAACGTTTTCAGCGATGGTACGAGCAGTCCGGGACACCGCGCGTTGATATTAAGCGCGAATACGATTCTGACAACAACATCCTGTCGCTGATGGTTTCGCAGCGTGCCGGGACCACGAAAGGTGAATTGAACCGTGCCTTTCATATGCCGATGCGGCTGGCCCTGTTCGATCAACAGGGTCAACCAGTGGCCCTGGATAATATGGGGACCCTTGAACAAGTAGTCGATATCAAGGAACCCGAAACCATGTTGCGTTTCCCGAATATGCCGCCACAGGTGATGATTTCGGTGTTTCGTGGATTTTCGGCGCCGATTATTCTGACCACAGATTTGAGTGACGATGAGCTTGCCAGTCTAATGGTCTTTGACAGCGATCCGTTCAATCGATGGGAAGCCGGTCAGCAACTGGCGAGCCGGGTAATGCTGGCGATGCTGGAGCAGGAAAGTGAGCAGTGGTCGCAATTGCAGCAGCCACTACTCACGGCCTTTAGCGACGTGTTTGCGCGATCCCCTATGGATCGAGCGCTGGTAGCCGAGATGATGGTGCTGCCAGGCGAGAAATACATTGCTGAAATGCTGGAGCAGGTGGATGTGCACCGCATCCGGGCGGTGCGTGAAACACTTAAGCTCCAAATTGCAACGCACAATGAAGACCAGTTACTAAGGCATTACCTGGAATGTGCTGACAATGGTGAGTACCGGCTGGATCCCGATGCAATTGCAAACAGACGGTTGAAGAACAATTGCCTGGCCTACCTGTTACATCTCGAGAAGCCTGAATATTTTGAGCACTGTAAACAACAGTTTACACAGGCCGGTAACATGACCGATCAAATTGCCTGCCTGCAGATGGTGGTTCATTATCGCCACGATTTGCGCGACCAGATCGTGACCCGGTTTTACCAGCAATGGAAGGATACCGCGCTGGTGGTGGATAAATGGTTTAGCGTGCTGGGTTCAAGCAGCGTCGAAAATGCGCTTGATGAAATAAAGCCTTTATTCAATCACTCGGCATACACCCTGACCAACCCCAATCGCGCACGCTCCCTGCTTGGATCGACGATTGCCAATTCGACTGCCTTCCACCAGGTCGATGGTGCCGGCTACGCCCTGGCAGCGCAAAAAATCCTCGAGCTGGATACGATCAATCCCCAGGTCGCGGCTCGACTGGCTAATCCTTTCGTGCATTGGCGTAAGCTGGTCGCGCAGCAGGGGCAATTGATGAAGTCACAGGTGGAAAACATGCTCACCAGCAGCGAAATGTCCAACGACCTGAATGAGCTGCTGACGACGAGTCTGAAGGATTAGTTCAGCCGAATGTCTGCCAAGGTTCAGATAGTCCTGCCCGGATTATTCGATTTACCCCTCGAGGAGTTTGAACCCGACCTGCTGGTTAACGATTTGCCATATTTGAATAGACTACTGCGCCTTGCAACACCGCAATCCACCCAGTCTTACAGCATCGACCAGATACTAAAAACCGCGCTGGGTTTCGA
The DNA here is from genome assembly GCA_964196225.1 of uncultured Gammaproteobacteria bacterium. GTDB lineage: Bacteria > Pseudomonadota > Gammaproteobacteria. The sequence continues at coordinate 5,697 of CAXMSP010000185.1, forward strand.
CAGCCCTGCAGGGCTGCCATTAGCGCAGGCTTTTGCCCGGTCAGACGATCAGGAACCGGCGCATCTGCTATTGTCCCAGGCAATCCACTTGCAAGCTGGCCTGCACAACGCAGTAATCGCCCCGGTTCAAAATAATCAGAATAATTTGCTAGAGATAGACATAATAATCAAAGACTTAAACGATGTATTTAATGTTGATTGTAATATAACTGCAGTCATGGACGGGCTGTACCTGATGCATCTAAAAGGGTTTGCAGCTCCAGCCCACTATCCGCATATTCTGTCGGTTCTGGGAAAATCCGCCAATCCCTATATCGAGCAGTCGCGTCAGATTTTACCGTGGTATCAATTGCTCAACGAAATCCAGATGTTTATGCATCAACACGAAGTAAATGCGGAGCGAATAAGTCGTGGATTGTTACCGATTAACAGCCTCTGGTGCTGGGGAGCGGGGGCTGTACCACAGAGATTCAACGCGAAGCTGGCCTGGTATTGCGATGATCCGGTACTGAATCAATTTGCCCGAAGCCTCGGATTGAATCCGGAATCTTGCGCGAATATCAACCGGGTCGATAATTCCGGGGATGCGATTTTGATCGATCTGCGTTTAATCGAATTCTTGAAAACCGGCGTTGCCGCTAAACTTGACCAACTATTGCTCGATATTGATCGCAATTTACTCAAGCCGCTGCTAGCAGCAGCTGCAAAGGGTCGCAGCGATTTAACACTGCGCGCCGGGTACGAATTCGATTTCGAGTTGAAGCCGACGGCAAGAATGAAGTTCTGGCGGCCGCATAAGGATCTTTCAAGCTGGGTCGGTAACAGTCCTGACCCTTGATCGAAGATATTCTTTACTAGAATACTATGCGAGAATATTCACAACTTCGCGGGTAAAACTATGTCAGCCAAAATCCAGATCCCCAACTTCGCCACCGTCGAGGACGTGATCGAAGAATTGACGCCGGGCTTTCCAGTTTATTGCCTGCGTCCCGCGGAGTTAAAACGCCAGGCGACTTATTTTCTCGACACGTTTCCAGGCCGGGTTATGTACGCAGTTAAATGTAACCCTCATTTGGCGGTGTTGGAGGCCCTGTATGAAGCTGGAATTCGCCATTTTGATACCGCATCGTTGGCTGAAATCGCATTGGTGCGTGAGCATTTGCCGCAGGCCGATTGTTATTTCATGCATCCTGTCAAAGCGCGTGCATCGATCATGACCGCACAAAAGGTATACGGAATCGATCATTTCGTCATCGATCATGAGAAAGAGCTTAACAAGATCGTGGAGGTGACCGGTGGTGGCGACGGCAAGGTAATACTGGTGCGGATCGTAACCCCGGTACATGATGCCCAGTATCAGCTTTCCGATAAATTCGGAATCGCTGCGGAAGACGCACCGGAACTGCTGAAAAAAGTGCATAACGCGCATTTTCAAACCGGAGTCGCGTTTCACGTCGGTTCGCAATGCCGCAATCCACAGGCCTTCGTTGACGGGATGAACACCGCGCTCGACGTCATCGAAGCCGCCAATGTGCCGGTGCATTACCTCGATGTCGGTGGTGGTTTTCCCGCCATGTATGAGGATGATCGTCCGCCTGCTCTCAGTGCTTACTTCTACGCAATCCAGGAGGCCTTCGACCAGTCCCGTCTGCGGCGCGATTGCGTGCTGATGTGTGAACCGGGGAGGGCATTGGTCGCGAGCGGTTGCACCCTGCTGACTCAAATTCAACTGCGCAAGGACAACAAGCTCTATATCAACGACGGGGTCTATCAAAGTCTCTCCGAAACCCTGATGGGCAAGATGAAACTACCCGCACGACTGATCAACCCGTCGCGCGAAATTACGGCCGAATACCAGGATTTCACGATCCTCGGCCCAACTTGCGATAACCTGGATATCTTGCCGGCACCCTTTTATCTGCCGGTTGACGCAGAGGAGGGCGACTGGATCGAAATCGGTCAAACCGGGGCTTACAGCAATTCGGCTGCGACCCGTTTCAACGGTTTTTTTCCGGAAACCTTCGTCTCGGTGGAGGCACCACCGTTGCTGCCACAGTAAGCAAAATCCGGTCTATGTTCGAATTATTCCAGTGCAAATCGATCGATAGATGTCACAGGTAGCAAGATCCCGGGTTTTTAAGTACCACACGGCTACCGTCGCGGTTATCGGCGGCCTCGCTTTAATGGCGATAGCAGGCGTGGTACAAGGCACCAGCTTTGGTTTTAGCCAACTGACTTTGTTAAACCTGATGACCTCCTTCCTGCTTGGCGCAGGCATCACTTTATTTGTGTTCCGCATACTGCAGCAGCGTTTCGATAGCCAGCGCAAAGATCTACAGGATGAATTTAACCAGCGCATCGGTGAGTTAAGGAAAACCGAAGATCGCTTTTACGAATATGCGGAATCTTCCTCTGACTGGTTTTGGGAAACCGACTCGGAAAACC
>CAXMSP010000186.1:0-3717 GCA_964196225.1 uncultured Gammaproteobacteria bacterium
TCGAGATCCGCACTGCGCTTCATTGGCGGCAAGCTATCCAGCATACCCTTGCCATAGGATTTCGTGTTGAGGCGGTTATCGCATAGCGCCACGATACCGCGGTCACCGACGTCGCGAATCAGGCGTCCCACGCCCTGGCGCAGGCTGATGGTGGCTTCAGGTACCTGTACTTCGAAGAAGGCATTTCCACCCTTCTGATTGACCTGCTGTATCCGTTTTCGATACACGGGATCGTTGGGTGACTTGAATGGCAGTTTGTCGATAATCACGCAACGCAGTTGGTCACCCTTGACATCAACCCCTTCCCAGAAACTGTTGGTCCCCAGCAATATCGGATTTTCAGTCTTGATGAACTGTTGCAATAGCTCGTTACGTTGCAATTCTCCCTGCACCAGTAGCGGATAGGCAACATGAGAACGCAGGTAGTCTGCGGTCCAGGTCAACATGCGGTAACTGGTAAACAGGATAAAACAACGGCCCTCGGTGGCATCTATAAGTTCACGACATAATTCGCCGAAAATCGCTGCGTAACGATCATCGGATGGATCGGGTAAATGCGTCGGCAAATAAAGCATCGCCTGTTTTGGGTAATCGAAAGGGCTGTCAAAACTGACACTGTCAAATCCGTCCAGACCCAGGCGCTCAGAATAAAATCGAAAAGACTGCTGCGAGCTTAGTGTGGCAGAGGTAAAGATCACCGAAGCGAACGCAGCCGTATCGAGTTGTTGGCGAAACTCGGTAGCCACTTCCAGTGGCGATTGCACCAGGCGAAAACTGCGCTCGTTTAATTCGTACCAACTAATCCGGTTGTCGGCCGGTTCGAGAAAACTGGCCAGTTCAAGTTTGAGCGTTTGCAATCGGCGATGGCACATGGCGAGCTCCTTGCCGCGACTGATCATCGGTTCTAGTTCGTCATCGAGTGTTTCTATCGATTGCCGCATCAAAGTGACAGCCTCATTAATCGCTGGCGCATTCTGGATTCGCTCCCACTCCGCTTTTTGCGCAAATGGGCGTAGGGCCAGCCTTAAATCAGCGGCGGTCTTGTTCAACCGATCACTACGCTTTTTTAGTACTTTCGATTCTGCTGCCTCGGCTACCTCGGCATCTGTGATATCTCGGCAAAGGTTATCGATCTGCCGCATCGTGATTTGCTGGCCGTAAAAGTTGCCCGCGATGTCGGGAAGCTGGTGCGCTTCGTCGAATATAAGCACATCGGCATCGGGCAAAAGTTCACCGAAACCATCTTCCTTCAAGGCCAGGTCGGAAAAATACAGATGATGATTGATTACCAGTATGTCTGCATCCATGGCGCGTTTACGCGCCTTTAGCACGAAACATCGATCAATTTCAGGGCATTCGCCGCCGAGACAGTTATCCGCGTTCGAAGTCGCGTAATACCAGAGGCTGTCATTTTCGGCGATATCGGCGAATTCTCCGATATCGCCACTGTCGCTGAGTTCTGCCCATCCATCGATTGCACGAAATATCGCGGCCATTTCGCGGCTTTTAAAACGATCCTCGGCACGATATTTCTTTAACCGATGCGGGCAACAGTAATTACTGCGGCCTTTCAACAGGGCAACCTTCCTGGCGCTGACAATGGCTTTGCGGATTAACGGAATATCTTTTTGAAACAGCTGATCCTGCAGGTTACGGGTTCCGGTTGAAATCACCACTTTGGCATCGCTCAGAAAAGCAGGCACCAGGTAGGCAAATGATTTGCCAATGCCGGTACTCGCTTCGATAATCCGTGACTCGCCGAGCGCGATGGCTTCATCTATAAGCCGAGCCATGCCGAGCTGACTCGAGCGTGGCTGAAAATCGTTGATATATTCACCGATGATGCCATCGCTGCCGAGCACCGATTCCACGTTCAGTTCAGCTGCAAGTTCCCCCATGCCTAGTGCTCTTTCAACACTAGCCTTGCTGACACTTTGGCTTGAGCCTGTCATTTGCAGAAACCAGTGCATAATCGAATACGCCGTAGCTGTTCGAACGCTCGATCATGGCCAGGCAACGATCATACTGTGCATCGCGCCAATAGGTTTGTGCCAGGTAATGCCAGCTCCAGGCATTGCGGGGTTGAATCTTGATCGCGCGTTGCAAATAATCGATAGCCAGTTGGAACTGTTCTTCGCCGAGCGCGGCGAGCGCCTGGTTCTGCAGTTCAGTGACCGGTCGGGCTGCGGCCATGCTGACTTCGATATCGTCCTGATATCGATTGCTAGGTATCTCGGAGACGGTGCATGCACCAACAATCGAGAGCAGTGATAGTGTCGTAAGACGATAAAACAAACGTACGAGAGATGCTACTGACATCGGGATCGTGCTGTCGGTATCCGATCTTTGGGAAACGGTAACAATACACTAACTGCACAGGATTGTTGGGTAATTCCGCCGTTGGCCGGGTTGATATGACGCCAACTGAGACTCTCGTCCCGGCTTATCTTGAATGACTCGAATCCCTGTAGCTCCATGATGTCCGACCACAGCTTCAATGCGCCTGATGAACCGGTCAGATTTATCGGACCGTTGTCATCCCGACCCAGCCATACTACCGCCAACAAGCGATTTGAAAATCCGGCAAACCATGAATCACGCGCCTCGTTGGTAGTACCGGTCTTTCCAGCCAGCGTCTGCGAAGGAAATCGTTCGGACAGATACCTGGCGGTGCCGTTCTCAGCGACCCCGATCATGGCACGCTGCACCTGGATCATGCCCGCCTGGTCGAACATCTTGAGTGATTCCAGCGGCACTCGCTCGAGGGTCTGATTCTTCTGGTCAGTGACGCTGCGTATGGTTGTTAATGGCGTGAAGTAGCCGTTGTTGGCGATTACCTGGTACATTTGGGCAACTTCGTAAGCGGACATCGACGTGGTGCCGAGTAACATAGAGGGATAAACCACGTCGTGTTTTAGCAGTTTAATTCTGGCCAGGTTGTCTGCCAGCTTCTCGAGACCACCCGACACACCAAGCTTGACGAAAGGCAGGTTGTAAGATCGTATAAATGCTTCGTAAAGACTCACTTCACCATGCAGTTCGCGGTCAAAATTGCGCGGTTCCCAGATTTTCCCATCCGACTGTTGAATACGAATTGGCTCATCCCTGACCTTGCTCGCAAGCGTCAATCCATCGCTCAACAGGCTATATAGCAGTAACGGTTTGATCAACGAACCAATCGGGCGTTGCGCCATAAGCGCGCGGTTAAATCCCGGAAAGTCGGTTACCCGATCACCGATCAAGGCCTGAATATCACCATTGAGGTAGTCGGTGATAACGACCGAAGCCTGCAGCTCGGGTTGATCAAAACGACCCAGGCCGCGCGCCAGTCCACGCTCCAGGTTACGCTGCAGCAACGGGTCAAAAGCGGTAAACACGCGCAAACCGCGACGCGATAATTCCGCGCTGGAATAACTCGTCTGCAGCTGACGTTTAACCAGGTCGAGGTAGGATGGAAAAGGATTGACACCCGGCAGGCGTCCGACAATGCCAAGCGGTGCGGCTACAGCGCCTGCATATTCCGCCTGCTCGAGCAATTCCTGCCCGAACATAATCTTGAGCACGAGGTTACGTCGAGACAGAGCGTTGTAAGGTGAAGTGAACGGGTTGTAAAGAGAAGGACCCTTGACCATTCCAACCAGCAGCGCCAGGTGCTGCGCTTCCAGGCTATCGACGCTGCGCCGGAATAACATACGACTGGCCTGGGCGAAACCGTGT